>JBEPVG010000018.1:0-12881 GCA_041691175.1 Chitinophagaceae bacterium | reverse complement strand
CCGTTATTTTCATAATATGCTATAATTTTTTGCTGTTGCAATTGTAGTGTCGAAAAATTGATTGGCCTTTTTTCGAATTGTTTCTTATTCCATCCAACGTTATTCAAAATATTTTCATCAATACTATCAACAGAGATTTTTGCCCATTTATATTTTTCCCCTAAATAAATTTTTGCTTTTGCTTCTGTCGAATCATAAAAAACTGAATCGACTGACGCAGCCGGAAATCCTTTGCTGAAAAGATCTTGCGGTAATTTATTTATAAATATTTCAGCGTTTTCTTTACTTTCAAAAACTGTTTTTAAATCAAGTTGCTCAATATTATAGGAAGTATCTTTGCCTGATAAAATATATTGAACATTGTATTTCTTTTGCGAAAAAACAGTAGCAGAAAACAAAAATATCATTAGAGAAATGAGCAGGGGAATACGGCGCAGATATTTGGGAATCGCTGGTTTCATGTTGATCTTTCAAATCTAAATTGAAATTTTGAAACGCCTGCTGTTCAATAATCACAAAATTTAAAATAATATTTTGGCCGGTATTTATATTCATATTCCTTTTTGCAAACAGGCATGTTATTATTGCAATTTTCATTTTACTACTTCACTTGCTTTTAAAAGTGAAATGATTCAATCGTTAATTAAGGAAATTGAGATTCGAAGCGGTTCTCTCAAAGAAAATTCTGAAAATGAGACGGCGATTATTTTATCTGAAAATGAAAAAATAGAGACGATTTATTTTGGAGGCGGTACACCGAGTTTGCTTTCGCAAAATGAATTATATTCAATTATTTCTGCTATAAAAGAAAATTATATAATCGCTGCTGATGCTGAAATTACTTTTGAAGCAAATCCTGATGATATTACTTTTGATAAATTAAGTGCATGGAAAAATGTTGGCATTAATCGTTTAAGTATCGGTATTCAATCTTTTATCGAGCGTGATTTAAAATGGATGAACAGAGCGCATAATGCAACGCAGGCGTTGGATTGCATTAAACTTGCAAGAGAAGCTGGATTTAATAATTTTTCTATTGATTTAATTTTTGGAACACCCCGATTAACAAACGGTGAATGGGAAAAAAATATCGAAACGGCAATTGAATTAGACATTCCCCACATTTCTTCTTATGCTTTAACCGTAGAATCTAAAACTGCTTTGCAAAGAATGATTCAGTTAAAAATAAAAGAAAATATAAACCCAGATGATCAGGCAGAGCAGTATTCCATTTTGATGAAAACATTGCGTGGTGCGGGTTATGAACATTATGAAATTTCCAATTTTGCAAAAACGGATTTTAGAAGCAAACATAACAGTAGCTATTGGCAATCGAAAAAATATATTGGTTTCGGCCCTTCAGCACATTCCTACGACGGAAAAATGCGAATGTGGAATAAATCAAATAATAGGATTTATATAAATTCTTTGCGACAAAATTTCATTCCTTGTGAAAAAGAAATTCTTACGGAATCTCAAAGAATAAATGAATATGTAATGACATCTTTGCGAACAATTGAAGGATTGGATTTAAACTTTGTTGAAAATAATTTTTCACTAAAGCAAAAAGATAGAATTGAAAATTCCGTTATAAAAAAAATAAAGAAAGAGAATTATTTTTTAGAAAACAATAAAATTGTTTTGTCAGATGAGGGAAATCTATTTGCAGATGCGATTGCGGTTGAACTCTTCTTATAAAATAAAAATCCTCAAAAAAAGTTCGTTTACTGTTCAATAAATTAATGATCTAAATAATACTACTTCAATTTCTGCATCATTACCAGCTTTCTGTAAAAGCCTTCCGATGCCATCAAATTCATATGGGTGCCACGTTCTACAATCTTTCCTTTTTGCAAAACGATGATTTCATCTGCATCGCGAATGGTACTCAATCGGTGTGCAATTACAATACTTGTTCGGTTGGTCATTAAATTATTTATCGCATCCTGAACTAACTTTTCACTTTCAGTGTCAAGTGATGAAGTAGCTTCATCCAAAATTAAAATAGGTGGATTTTTTAAAACTGCCCTGGCAATGGTAACGCGTTGTTTTTCGCCTCCGCTTAATTTATTTCCTCGCTCGCCGATGGTAGTTTGGTAGCCATCTTCTTTTTGCAGAATAAAATAATTTGCATTTGCAATTTTTGCTGCATTAATAATTTGTTCCTCTTTTGCATTTGCCATTCCGAAAGAAATATTATTGGCAATCGTATCATTAAATAAAATCGGTTCCTGCGTTACAATTCCCATTTGATCGCGCAAAGATTTTAATGAATAATTTTTAATATTAATTCCATCTATCAGCAATTCACCTTTTGAAGAATCATGAAAACGTGGTACCAAATCAACCAGTGTACTTTTTCCTGCACCTGATGAACCAACCAATGCGACTGTTTTTCCCTTTTCAATTATTAAATTAATATCATCGAGAATTATTTTATCCTGGTATGAAAAACAAACATGCTTAAATTCGATACAGTTATTAAAATTTTCAAAAATAACAGGATTTGCAATTTCTTTGATAGAAATATCTTCTGCAATAAGATGCTCAATTCTTTCAATACTTGCGGCACCTTTGCGGATATTATAAGAAGCTGCTGATAAAGATTTTAATGGCTGAATTACCTGGGAAAATATTAAAATATACGCGAAAAAATCGCCGGGATCAAGAAATGAATTTCTTAAAACCAATCTTCCACCATACCACAAAACACACACTACTGCTGCAATTCCCAGCACTTCGCTTAATGGAGAAGCCAAATCGCGCCGGCGGTTCACCCCGTTCTTTATTTTTAATAATTCATCATTTTGATTTTCAAATTTGTTGAATTGTTTATTCTCCGCATTAAAAGCTTTGATCACCCTTATTCCTCCTAAAGTTTCTTCAATCGTAGAAAGAATGGCACCTAATTTCTCCTGTGCTTTGGTGCTTTGTTT
Organism: Chitinophagaceae bacterium; assembly: GCA_041691175.1. Taxonomy (GTDB): domain Bacteria; phylum Bacteroidota; class Bacteroidia; order Chitinophagales; family Chitinophagaceae; genus Ginsengibacter. The sequence continues at coordinate 9,945 of JBEPVG010000018.1, read as the reverse complement.
TTTTAACGACCGACCAATTCGCCCAATGATCAATCCCGAAACCGGCAAAAATAAAATCAAAAAAAATGTTAGCTGCGGACTTAAGATGATCATGTAAGCAAAAAACAAAATGATGGTTACTGGTTCGCGAAAAAGTGTTTCTAATAAATTAATCACGGAACTTTCAACGTCGCTCAGGTCGTTTGTCAACCTGCTCATAATGTCACCTTTTCTTTGATCATTAAAATAACCAACTGGCAGAACAAGAATTTTTTTATACATTTTTCTACGCATGTCATTCACAACCAGGTTGCGTACAGGAGTCAGAAAATATTGTGAGAGATATAAGAAAATATTTTTTAAAATAATAAAAACCAAAATCAAAACACAAATAACCCCCAAAGCTTTTATGTCGCCATCCGGAGTTTTTACAACCTGGGATAACCAGATTTTGAATTGATTAATGGGATTCATTTCAGAAAAAAATCCGGTTTTTGCGGTTTCAGTCTGAATGATATTTTGCTTTTTAAAAATGAGTAATAAAAACGGGCGCAACAATCCCAGTGAGACAACTGAAAATAAATTAGAGAGGACATTACAACCAAAATAAGTAAAAATTAATTTTGGATATTTGGCCACATATTGAAAAATAGTCCGTAAACTCTTCATTAAAAGAATTGAAATGCTTTATTAATTTGAAATAGGAGCAAAGTAACTAATTTTACAAAGAACGATAATTATATAAGATGACAGAAGGTAAAAGACAAAAGCAGGTAGCCATTGAAATATCAAAAGAACTTAATGACATCTTTTTAAAGATGGGATTGAATATGATGGAAGGAGGAATGATCTCTATTTCATCAGTGAAAATTACGCCCGATCTTTATGAAGCAAGAGTTTATTTAAGTTTTTTCCAGGTAAAAGATCCGGAAGGTTCTTTGGAGAAATTTAAAGAACGCGGCAGCGAAATCCGTGGTGAATTAGGAAAAAGAATGCGTCATCAATTGCGCAGTATTCCGCAACTTACTTTTTATCTTGATGATACTTTGGATTATGTTTTTAAAATAGAAAAATTGCTGGATGAAATAAAACAACAACCCAACCCATCTTTTAAAAAAGATGAAAATGAAGAAGAACAATCCAAATAGTTTAATTTATTAATTCAATAATTCTTCCTTGTACTTAAAATTCGCCTGGAGATATTTTAAAGCAAAAAAAAGCACGAACGCGATCAATATTATTTCGTGGGTTACTGCCGGTGTTATTGCTTTTTCCACACTTTGCCAGGTATTGGTACTGAGTGTTTTTAATGGTTTTGAAGGACTGGTAAAATCACTTTATTCAAATTTTTATTCGGATGTAAAAGTGGTTCCTGATAAGGGGAAAACTTTTACACTTACCCAAATGCAACTGAATGAAATTCATAAAATCCCTGGTATTAAAGGAAGCTCACTTAATGTGGAGGAAAAGGCTTTGCTCCAGAATGGCGAACAACAAACCGTAGTTTTATTGAAAGGCGTTGATACTAATTATTATAAAGTTTCGGGTGTTCCCCAAAAGATGTATCATGGTGTTTTTAATGTTGGAAATATTAATAATCCAAAATTAATTTTGGGCGCTGGAATCGAGAATGCTATTGGAATTGAGGCTGATAGAAATCTTTTTCCTATAACTGTTTTTCTACCGAAGAAAACGAATTCAAATAGTCCCAATCCGCTCTCCGCATTAAGCGAAGGAAATGCGACCACTTCCGGAAGTTTTGCAATTCAACAGGATTTTGATAATAAATATGTGCTCACCAATCTTTCTTTCATGAAGCAACAAATGAATTATCAGCCCAATGAATTCAGCGCTTTGGAAATTTCATTATTTGATCCTGGTCAAACAGAAAATTTCACAAATCAACTTCAAAACATTTTGGGTAAAAAATATAAAGTACTTACTAAATATGAGCAAAATATGAGTCTTTATAATTCAATGCGATTAGAAAAATGGTTTATTTATGCAGTGCTTACTTTGATCTTAATTATTGCTGCATTTAATATGGTAGGCGCCTTAACGATGCTTGTCCTGGAAAAAAGAAAAGATATTAGCGTGTTACAATCCATGGGTGCTGACAAATCTTTGATAAAAAAAATATTTTTATCAGAAGGTCTTTTATTGGCTGTTGTTGGTGCGGGAACCGGAATTATTTTAGCCTTGATCATTGCATTTTTGCAAATGAAATTTCATTTGATCAAGTTGATTGGCAATTCTTTTTTAATAGATTATTTCCCGGTTAAACTGGTTTTTACAGATTTTATTCTCGTCGCTTTCACCGCGATGATTATTGCTTTTGTCGCATCATGGTTTCCGGCACAGAAGGCCTCGCACCAAATGTTTAATCTGAAAGCATAATAGATATTAAAAAGAAATGGCAAACCCAAAATAAAAATTTGAAAAGCTTTTGATTTTGAAACGTTATTTCTAATTTTGTTTTCTATTCCTAAAAAAATCTCCTTTTTTTATGATCTTTTTTTGAAACGAATGCTTATTAGATTTTTCGTGGTTTTTGAGAATCCAGAAATAGAAAATTGAAAAAGATATGCCAGTTTTTATTAGAAAATATTTTTTAAAAAATAACTCAACGAAAACTTTTTTTTGTCTTCTAATAATTTTATTTTTTTCTCTTGATTGTTTTTCTCAAACAAGAAATTATACGAGTGTTTATTCAGTCAATATCAATGGCGGCTGCACTATTTTTGGAAACACGTTAATGAATATTGTTGATAGTTCCGGAGCGGTAGATCTTGTAAAAATGAATGATAATGCTTTGGATGGTAATAGTATTTATGGAAATGACGGAGAAGACATGGAATATGTTGATATTGATGGAAACAGAGGCGCGGCAAGCTTTACACGCAATTCTTCTTCTTCGGATCTGATCCTTCCCTTGGGAAGTAATACCATCAAACTTGCACGGCTTTACTGGGGCGGACGTGTTGCAGATTCATCTTTCAATCTCTCCACATACGCAAACCGTACCATCAAAATCAGGAAAGGAGTTTCCGGTGCTTATACTGATATCTCCGCTTTGGGAATGGATACAATAGTGATTGTTGATCACTTTACAGAGTTCCAGGGCTATGCTGATATCACTAATTTTATCAAAGCAAATGGTGCTGGAACTTACCAGGTTGCAAACGTGCCTTTAAGCACCGGGGCCATTGATAATGGCGGCAATCATGGTGGTTGGAGCATCGTTGTAGTGTATGAAAATCCATCCCTTCCTTTTAACAGTATACGCGTTTATGATGGTTTCCAGGTGGTTTATAACGGAGGAAACGATACGACTAGTACGATTACTTTAACAGGACTCAATGTTCCTTCCATTCCACTTCAATCTTCTGATGCACGAATGGGGGTTACGGTATGGGAAGGCGACGCAAATCTTCCCGGAGATTTTTTAAATATTAATGGAAAAACATTCTCTAACGCGATGAACCCGCCTTACAATCTTTGGAACGGCACCATTTCAGACAATGGAGTTCTGGTCACAACAAAGAATCCAAATTATACCAATCAAATGGGAATTGACATCGATCAGTTTGATGTTGGAACGGGTTATGGAATCGTTCCAAATGCTACATCCGTTACCCTTCAGTTTGGAACCTCTGCCGATAAATATTTTCCAGGCGTTTTTACTTTCATAGTTAAAATGAAAGATACGGGACCGGTACCTGTTACTTTATCATTATTTACTGCAATTCTTTCAGATTATCATACCGCGTTACTCAATTGGAATACTTCAATGGAAATCAATTGCAACCTCTTTGTTGTGCAAAGAAGTTTTGATGGAATTATTTTTACAGATGTAGAAACTGTTCCAGGAAATGGGACCACTGATCTCATGCATTCATACTCTGTAAACGATGATATTCATTTTTTCACAGGCAACGTAGTTTATTATCGTTTAAAACAAATTGATTTTGATGGAAAAGCAAATCTTTCAAGAATAATTGCGTTGAAAGTTAATATTACGAATAAACTATTAACAATTTCTCCTAATCCATTTAAAGATTTTATAAAGATAAATATAGCGTGGAACAACACAGAAGTTGTATCAGCAAAGATTTTCAACGTGCAAGGAATAGAAGTTTTTTCTAAAAGAATTTCAATCAATAAAGGGAATAACTTTTTAAAAATTGATAATTTATCAAATCTTCCGGCTGGTAATTATTTCTTACAATTTGCTTCTTCAACGCAAAAAATGGTTCAAAAAATTACGAAATAATTAAGGCATGACCTTTTACCAAAACCACCTTCGAAGGGGGTTTTTTTTATTAAAATAACAATGGTGTTTATTTATTTATAATGTTATAACGTTTCTTAGGACTTAAAAAAATAAGGCGTGATTATTGACAAATATTTTTTATAAAAAATAAGAATTTCAATTTTTTGTTGGTTTACTGTGTGTGTTTTTTTTGAATCTTAAAATAACAGTAAAACTTTTATTTGTAAAAATTTATAAAAATTATGAAAATAAAATCTTTGGGAAATCAAGGTTTAACAGCTTCAGAACTGGGATTGGGCTGCATGGGCATGAGCGAATTTTATGGCGTGCAAAATGATGAAGCATCTATAAAAACGATACATAAGGCTTATGAATTGGGCGTTACATTTTTTGATACAGCCGACATGTATGGTCCTTATATAAATGAAATATTAGTTGGAAAAGCAATCAGGCCTTTCCGAAATAAAATTACGATCGCCACAAAATTTGGAATTGTAAGAGATGCTTCAAATCCAAAAGCAAGAGGAGTAAATGGCACGGCGGAATATGTGAAAAGCTCTTGTGAAGGGAGTTTGAAGCGATTAAATGTTGACGTGATCGACTTATATTATTTACATCGTAAAGATCCGCAAACACCAATTGAAGAAACGATTGGCGCAATGGCCGAATTGGTAAAAGAAGGAAAGATAAGAGGAATTGGCGTTAGCGAGGTAAATGCTGAAACATTGCGTAAAGCAAATTCAACCTTTCAGCTTTCTGCTTTGCAATCAGAATATAGTTTATGGTCACGCGAACCGGAAAAAGAAATTTTACCTGTTTGTAAAGAATTAGGAATCGCATTTGTGGCCTACAGTCCGCTCGGGCGCGGATTTTTGACAGGTCAAATAAAAAGTTTTGAGGATTTTGCTGAAGATGATTTTCGCAGAACATCGCCACGTTTCCAGGGAGAAAATTTTAATAAAAATCGGGAGCTTTTAAATAAAGTAGAATCCATTTCTAAAGAAAAAAATTGTACGCCTGCACAATTGGCTCTGGCGTGGGTAATGGCGCAGGAAGATTTTGTTTTCCCGATCCCCGGAACAAAAAGAATAAAATATCTGGAAGAGAACGTAAGAGCAATTGACATTAAATTCTCTCAACAGGAATTGAAGGAAATAGATGAAATGTTTCCTAAAAATGCTGCATCAGGCCAGCGTTATACTGAAACAGGAATGAAATCTGTCAATTTGTAGATGGTGTTATTAAGGTTGAATTAGTTTGTAAGCTGAAGGTAAAACTTCGATAGAAAATTCTTTCGAAGTTTCTGCTGGGTCTCCATCTATATGCAAAGGTGCCAGTTGCTGGTTTTCTATTTTAATTTTCTTTGTTTGAAAATAAAGAATATTTCTTTTGTCAAATTTTTTTGAAGAAATATTTTGAACCTCTCCTGAAATGATTTGTTTCATAAAAGACAAAATGATTTCTGGCTTGCTCGTTTTCTTTAAAACAACAATATCTAAAAGGCCGTCACAAATACTTGCTTTAGGTGCAATTTTAAAATTGTTTCCAAATTGATTACTGTTGGCAACACAAATTAAAAATGCCTCAACTTTAAATTTTTTTTCGTCAGTCTCAATTGTAAAAGAATAGGTTTTTGCTGATAGAAAATTTTTTAATGCCAGTTTGGTATATGTGTGAAGTCCACGGGTTATTTGATTGGCAAAATCATGCGCCACTTTTGCGTCAAAGCCAAGACCACAAACGTGTGTGCTCAATTTATTGTTTATCAAAAAAACGTCACAATATATTGCATTTCCTCTTAGAATTAATTCAATTGCTTTGTCAATTGATTTAGGAATTCCCGCGGTTCGCGCCAATCCATTTCCGGAGCCTAAAGGAATTATACCAATATTTACAGGAAGATTTAAAATCGGGGAAACTATCGGCGCAATACTTCCATCGCCACCGCAGATGGCAATATCAGTTATATTTTCATTTTTAATTTTTTCATTCAAAAAATTATACGCTCCATCTTTTGCTGTAAACAAGATTTCAAAAGCAATATTTCTTTCTTCGCATTTTTGAATGATCTTTTTTTCTAAATTTAATTTGCTTTTAACTCCTGAAATCGGATTAATAAAAAATAAAATTTTTCGGTTCATAAATTCGTGTAGTTCGTGCAAAAAAATTCGTTTTTTATTTTTTAAATTTTTTCATTCAAAGCATTCCATAACAAATCTTTTAATTCCATTAATCCTTTATTGGTTAATGAAGAAATAAAAATATGTGGAATATTTTCTGGCAATTCTTTCTCAATCGCTTCTTTTAATTCATCATCGAGCATATCGCTTTTGCTGATAGCAATTAGAAATTTTTTATCAAGTAATTCAGGATTATATTCTTTTAATTCATTTTGTAAAATTTTAAATTCTTCTCCATGATCTTTGCTATCGGCTGGAAGAACAAAAAGCAAAACCGGATTTCGTTCGATATGACGTAGGAACCTGTATCCAAGCCCCTTTCCCTCTGCAGCGCCCTCAATAATACCGGGAAGATCTGCTACACAAAAACTCTTATTATCGCGGTATTCTACCATTCCGAGTTGTGGAGTTAAAGTAGTAAAAGCATAATCAGCGATCTTTGGTTTTGCGGCTGTAATAACAGAAAGCAAAGTTGATTTTCCGGCATTTGGAAAACCTACCAAACCAACATCCGCAAGAACTTTTAATTCCAAACTCACGAAACTTTCTTCGCCATCTTCGCCGGGTTGTGAATGTTCCGGAGCCTGGTTTGTTGGTGTTGCAAAATGAGAATTTCCCTGGCCGCCGCGTCCGCCTTTTAATAAAATTTTCTGTTCGCCATCTTCCAGTATTTCTACCTTTTCCCCATCTTCATCAATGGTAGCAATAGTACCAAGCGGCACGTCTATAATAATGTCCTTTCCCTCGTGTCCCGTACAATTATTTTTACTTCCATTTTCACCGTTTTCTGCAAAAACATTTTTAAAATAACGCAAATGCAATAAAGTCCAAAGATTTTTATTCCCTCTTAAAATAATATGGCCACCACGTCCTCCATCGCCGCCATCAGGGCCACCGAATGCAGTGAGTTTATTCCGCAGAAAATGTTTACTTCCCGCGCCACCATGTCCACTTTTGCAAAATATTTTTATTAGGTCTATAAAATTTGATCTTTCCATTTTGTAAATTTCGCATAGTTTTTTTTAGGAACCTTTTTTATAATAAAACCTAAAAATTTTTTGATCGTAATAATAACTTTTTTTAGTATTCTATTTATTTTCATGTGCAATAAATAAAAAATCAACTGGCTCAAAAGAATTGCCTTTATATCCTCTTATTTTTTTCAATTTTGCATTTTCAATCATATTCCAATTCCAACCCATTCTTCAAAGTAAAGACTAATTTTTTCCTCTATAAAGACTGGTTTTAATATTATTATGATTAGGATCATATCTACAATTGTCACTGGTCATTTTTTTTAGGATTTAATAAATCCAATTTCGTTGCTGGTAATTTTGAAAATTGAAGAATGGATATTTTAAAAAATAATCAGATTGAACAGGAGCACGAGTCTTGGCAAAGAACCATAGAGTTTTTGCGCCAGGAAAATGCATTACTAAAATATCGTTTAAGTGAAATGGTAGATAATAATGAAGAAAATAATTTTTTGCAAATAGCAGAATATTTTCAAAATGAACTTTTACTAAAAGACGATATGCTAAAAATATTAATTGATGAGTTGCAAACGTATACTGAATTAATAAAAAGAAACGATACTTCCTCTGCGAAAATAATTTTGATGCATAACAAATTGAGAAAGGAAATTTTGGTCTTTCAAAAGGAATATCTCGTCTTCTCCAAAGAATTCAATGAAAAGATGTTGAAGATTTTTAAGGATTAATTCAGCATTTCAAGCAATCTTTTTTCATTCAACACTTTTACATATCCTGCTTCCGCCTCTATTAATTTTTCGCTTTTAAAATCGCTTAATGTTCTTATCATTGATTCTGTTGTAGTACCTGCAATGTGTGCCAGATCTTCTCGGGAGATGCGAATGATAAAATCACTCTTTCCTTCTTCTTTATATTTTTTTGATAAAGTTAATATAGAATCTGCCACTCTTTTTCGAAGAGAATTATAAGCAAGATTAATAAGCTGTTCTTCTTTTTCTGAAACATTATGCGCGAGAAGTTTTATAAATTTATGCGCTACTTTTTTATTGTCATTGATCAGAATTTCAAAATCATCGCGGCCAATAATACTTATTTCACTTTCTTCTAAAGTCTCGGCATTCTCTTTATAAAAAGAGTTTTCAAGCAATGCATTATATCCAAAAAAATCTCCTGCATTATATAAACTGATGGTAAGTTCTTTTCCTAATTCATTTATTTTGAACGTTCTTATTTTCCCGGAATTCAAATAATATAAACTATGCGGGTGATTTCCCTCGGCATAGATGCGCTGCTTTTTTTTGTAATGATTTATAATTTTAGAATCGGTTAATTTTTCTAATGCATCTTCCTTTTTAATTTCATCAAAAAAATCATCTAGATTTTTGGAAGAATTTATCCGTTCATTTTGAAACTTTAATTTTTGCAACCTGCTTTCTATCGCATTTAGTAGTTCAATATCCGTAAAAGGCTTGGTTATATAATCGTCCGCGCCCATTTCCATGCCTTTTCTGAAATCCATGCGTTCTGTTTTTGCTGTAAGAAAAATAAGTGGAATGTTTTTTAATTTTTCATTTTTATTGATCAGATGCAGTAATCCATATCCATCCAAAACGGGCATCATGATATCGCACACAATGAGATCTGGTTTTTCTTTCAAAGCGATTTCATAACCTTCTTTTCCATTTTCTGCAGTAACAATAGTATAATTTGCTAACTCAAGAATTTCGCCTGTGTTTTCCCTGATCTCTTTGTTGTCTTCAACTAATAATATTTTTGTCATTGTGCAAAGATTAAAGTTATTTCTGTTCCTTTATTTAATTCGCTTTTAATTTTCATTTTGCCTTCCATCATTTCTACATATTTACCCACTATATGAAGCCCAAGGCCAGTTCCGGGAATATTGATTGCATTTGTAGCGCGGTAAAAGATTTCATATAAATGCTCCTGATCTTTTTTTGAAATTCCCATTCCTTCATCCTTGATTGAAAATTTTAAGGAGTTTTTTTCTGTCTCCGTGCAAATAAATATTGGTTTGTTTTCTTCTGAAAATTTTCCGGCATTTGAAAGGAGATTGATCAAAATATTTTTAAATAAAATCTCATCGAGCGTTACATCACTTTTACCGTTATGTGAATAATTTACCTTTTGACCCGGTTTTAAAATTTCAGTCAATTCATTTATTTGCTGGGAAATAAATTTTTCGATATTAAAAACAGATTTGTGTGTGGAAATTTTACCATCTTCAATTTTTCCCAGAGAAAGAAATTCATTTAAAATATTATTCAGATTCAATACGGAAGATTTTATTCGCAAAATATGTTTATCACGTTTTGATTGCTCCTCGGTTAATTTATATTTTGCCAGTAAAGATGCTGATGAAAGAATGGTACTTAATGGCGTTCTGAATTCGTGGGATGCCATAGAAACAAACGCGCTTTTCAAATCACCCAGATCTTTTTCTTTATTTAGCGCTTTGGAAAGTTCATCTTTTGAAGATTCCAGTTTTTGCATAGTTTCCTGC
>JBEPVG010000017.1:0-13225 GCA_041691175.1 Chitinophagaceae bacterium | reverse complement strand
GGATCTATACAATTTTTATTATTAAAATAATTAGAAATGGCAACATCATACTTTGTGCAAACATCAAAAGCTTTTCGGGCAAGATCTTTCCTTTCATCCAAAGAAGTTTCGGCATTTTTTTCTGATAGAATCTTTTCCAGATATGTATAATCGTTTTTATCAGCAATAACTAAAGCATTTTTAAAGTTCTTAGCCGCCGCCCGGATTATGGAAGGGCCGCCAATATCAATTTTCTCGATAATTGCCGCCTCGTCTTTTGTCGATTTTACCGTTTCTTCGAAAGGATAAAGATCAACTACAACCAAATCAATCTCAGGAATATGATATTGACGCATTTCTTTCAAGTCACTTTCCACCTCTCTTCTCGCTAAGAAGCCACCAAACACAACAGGATGCAGGGTTTTCACTCTTCCACCCAGAATAGAAGGATAGCCGGTAAGCGATTCAACTGAAACACACTGGCCGCCATTTTCTTCAATAAACTTTTGAGTTCCACCGGTACTGTAAATCGTAATATTATGCTTTGTCAATAAGGGAATAATGGATAGTAAACCCTCTTTGTTATAAACAGAAATAAGGGCAGATTTAATTTTTTGCTGCATGGCTTTTTAAAGAAGAATAATCTTTTAAAGATTGATTACAAATGCACCCTGTTCAGAAACAGAATGAAAATGCAAATGTAATTCTTCACATTGTTTTTTCCATTGCTCAATTTTCCAAGGAGCGTTTGATGCATCAAAAATGTATTTTTTACAATCAAAAGCTGAGGCAAGATCTGCGAGATTTAATCGCGGATTTTTTGAAATAATAATGTAATCGAGATTCACTTTTTTAGGAGTTGGAAAATAAGTCAGGGTTGTATCAATCATCAATATTCTACAATTATTGAATTGATAAAAATTATTTTTAACGAACAAATTATTGGACAAAGAGGCGTTCTGATTTGCCATGAAAGAAATTCTTGCGGGCTTTAAATTATAATTTACAAGCAACCTATTTTTAATAAAAGTTGAATCCCCAATAAAATAATATTTTTTCCCGTAAATAAAATCAATGGCTTTATTCATTGGAATATTATAAACGATCATCTTTTTTTGATGAACTGATTTCCAATTTTTATAAGTAATCATGCCGGTAAAAAGTAAGGCAACTGCAATTCCAAATTTTAGTGCTGCTTTATTCCTTTTGATAAGACTATATAAAACTGAAATGAAAATAAGATAAAGTAAAAGAGTCGCTGTTATTGATAAGAATAATCCATTCCATATTGAAAAAGGAATCCAATTGATGAGAAGCACGGAGTGATTTAATAACCATATTGAAAGCCATACTAATTTTCCCAAATACAATGCAGCAAAGGGTATGGGCGATAATGCAACGATCGCAATACATCCCCAAAGAGCCACAGTTGATAAGGGGATTGCAATCATGTTTGAAAGTAAAAATAATAATGGGAATTGATGAAAATAGTAAATGCAGATTGGTAATGTAAGCAATTGAGCCGCTAAAGAAACTGAAGCGAGCTTCCATCCCAAATTAAAAATTTTACTTTTAAAATGAAACCAGTTATAAATATATTTTTGGAAAATAACGATTCCCAAAACAGCGAGATATGAAAGCTGAAAACCAACATCCCACAGCATGAACGGGTCGTAGCATAATAATAAAAATGCAGAAATTGCCAATGAATTATAAATTGAATTTTTCTTATCGAAAGAACTGCCAATCGATATAAAAGTGAACATAACTGCAGAACGCAATACTGAGGCCGTTGCGCCGGTTAATAAAGCAAAAAACCATAAACAAAAAAGAACCAGAATAAGTTGTGTGTATTTTGATTTTTTTATAACCGGGATTCTGGCAAAAATCCATAAAAGGAAATAATAGATTAAGGCGAGATGCATACCTGAGATAGCAATTAAATGTACTACACCAACATTACTATAAGCCTGCACCAAATCTTTATCTAAATCTACCCGATATCCAATCAATAATGCTTTGGCAAGTGACGATTCATCAGCACCCGGAATATATTTTTCGAGAGTTCGCAAAATATAATTGCGCGTTGTAAAAATTACACTCTTGAAAATACTTGCCTTGTTTCCAATTAAAATTTTCCATTCCTTTTCCCTGAGATATACCTGCTGAAATATCTGTTGAAAAGCACAATATTGAGCGTAATCAAAAGCCCCCGGATTCCCGGTATTTTTAATCGCCATTAGTGGCTTTTCCAAGAGTATTCTATCGCCGTATTTTAATTTTTTGGAGGAAGAATCTTTAGCAAAATAAAACAAGACTTTCCCGGTCGTGTTTTGCTGAACGTCTTTATTAATAACCACTTCAACAGATGCAAGTGCTTTAAACGATTTTGCTTTTTCAACTGGCGGTTCGTTAATTGTTGCTACAATAAAACTTCCGGAATCAATATAGTTTTCATAATAGTTTGGTTGATTCCTGGTATCTTTATGCCAGGTAACTAATGATCCGAATGCTATTAAAAATAATGAAATTAAAATACCTTGAATGATTTTAAAACGAAAGTGGATTGCCTCGGGTAAAAAAGCGAAGAGTATAAAAGTTGACAATAAAATGATTGCAGAGACGATTGTTACATTGATTGGAATTTTGAAATAAAATTGCAAAATAATTCCGGTTATAACGGGGATGAGTAAACGCAGGAATGGCGCTTTTTTCCACAGAAAAATACGAGACGATTTTCTCATACTTCGAAAATATTATTTGAAAAATAGTTACCCCGCTTTTTTTAAAATATTAGTTGCTATTTGTTTCTTAATTCAAATTATATTTGAAGATACATTTTTAATAAATTTATTTTGTATTGTTTAGATTTGTATCAGGTATCTGAACCACAAACCCAATACCTGCCTTTTCTTGTACTACCAATTTTTTAAAAATAAACCAATAATTTTTTGAATCATTCACAACAGATGGATTTTGAAAGCGCTTATTCTTTCCTGATTGGGAAATTAGAAAAAGAATTGCCTACATATCTTCATTATCACAATGCTGAACATACAAAAGACGTGCTGGGCGCGGCAGAACAGTTGGCAATGTCTGAAAACATTTTGGGAAATGATTTAACAATTTTAAAAACGGCTGCCTTATTTCACGACAGCGGTTTTTTAGAAACGTATACAGATCATGAAGAAATTTCCTGTGATATGGCGCGGAAATGGTTGCCTCAATTTGGTTATAACAAAGAAGATATTGAAAAGATTTGTATTCTCATTTTATGTACTAAAATTCCCCAGACTCCTCAAAATATGCTGGCAGAAATTCTTTGTGATGCCGATCTGTACTACTTGGGAACAGACAAATATTCTGTAAATGCAGATAAATTATACAAAGAGCTTCACGAAGCGGCTTTTGTAAAAAACCGCGATGAATGGCAGAATGAAGAATTAAAATTTGTAGAAGAGCATCATTATTTTACAACCACCGCGCGAAAAAACCTGGATTTTAAATTATCTCAAACGTTGACCAAACTTAAAGCGCGGCCAACAATACAAAAAAAATCTTTTCAGATTTTTGAAATTTATGATTGGATCGGCGACGCACTCTTCCTGATTGTTGGAGTAGTATTGGCCGCCTTTTCACTCAAAGGTTTTCTGATTCCCAATGGTTTTTTTGATGGAGGAATTACAGGTATTTCTCTTTTGATTCACGAAATCTATCATTTCGATATTTCTTATGTAATCATACTTGCAAATCTTCCATTTATCATTATTTGCATTTATGCGATTAATTTCAATTATGCATTTAAAACATTTTTGTGCATCCTTCTTCTAGGAATTTGTTTGTATTATTTTCCTCATTATTCTATTACCTCTGATAAATTATTGGTTTCTATTTTTGGTGGATTTTTTCTCGGCGCTGGCGTAGGACTCACTATGAGAGCGGGCTGCGCTATTGATGGGATTGAAATTCTGGCACTTTACACGTGGAAAAAAACAAGCTTTACAATCACGGAAATTATTCTCGCTATTAATATTCTAATTTTTAGTATTGCCGCTTTCCGTTTTGGAATTGAAGTGGCTTTATATTCAATGTTAACTTATTTTACCGCTACAAAAACGGTGGATTATGTGGTGGAAGGATTGGAGGCTTATGTGGGTGTTACTATAATTTCGGGCAAGAGTGAAATTATAAAAGACCGGCTTGTAAACGAGATGGGGCGCGGTATTACAATTTATAAAGGGGAAAGAGGATTTCTTCCGGGCAAATTTGATTTGCACAGCGATTGCGATATTATTTTTACCGTAATTACCAGGCTAGAAATCAGGAAATTAAAAAACCTCGTGAGTGAGATTGATCCTCGTTCATTTGTTTTTGCAAGCACCATAAAAGAAGCCTCCGGCGGAATTATCAAACGCAGGCATATTCATTAAACACTGAATAGAAAAACCAGTTTTTTGTTATTCCACTATCCGCAGTTTCGCATAATTCAGCATAATTTTCTTTTCTCCGTTATATTCAAATCTTACAGTGGCGACAGGGTTGTGCGCTGCACCTTCGAGTTTTATTACATCACCGAAACCGAATTTCTGATGTTCAATTTTCTGTCCCGTTTGTAAATTACTCGTATCGCTTGGCGCAAAATCCGGAGAAGGAACATGCTCTTTAATTTTTATAACTGGCGTTGATACAAGATAGGCCTGCTTCTCTGGCTGTGAATCATGTTTTTGATTGTAAGCCGGATGTTTTGGTTTGTCAAAAGTGTTCCAATGATTTGTCTGATTGTTCCGCATATTTCCTCCGGAAAAAGATTTATCCAAACGCTCCTCCGGCAACTCATCTATAAATCTGCTTGGTTCATTTTGGGTAAGACTTCCAAAGCGATAGCGGTTATTTGCATACGTTAGCCACAACCGGTTTTTTGCACGGGTAATAGCTACATAAAATAATCTTCTCTCTTCTTCCAGTTCTTCGCGGGTGTTGATTGCCATTGCATTTGGGAATAAAGTTTCCTCCAGACCACCCACAAAAACAACCTGAAATTCCAAACCTTTTGCCGCATGAATCGTCATTAATTTTACTACATCACTTTCGCCTTTGTCATTATCAGCGTCGGTCAATAAAGTAATTTGTTGCAAATAACTTCCCAGACTTTTATCTAACAATTCACCATCTTCTGTTGGAGTTTCTGTGAACCCCTTTATTGAGTTTAGTAACTCCTGCAGGTTTTCATAACGCGCAAGGCCTTCGGTGGTTTTATCATTAAAAAGATCTTTCACAATGCCGGTATTTTTGCCAATCAGAATTGAAAGATCATACGCATTTTTCTTTTGCAATTCGCTTTGAAACATTTTGATCATGATCACAAAATTGTTAATGATTTCAAGCGTTGATGCTTTATAACCAAACTCCACAGCTCGTTCCAACACATTCCACATAGAAATGTTATTTTGGTTTGCAAATAGAACCGCTTTTTCAATAGTAGTCTTCCCGATTCCTCTTGCAGGAAAATTAATAATTCTTTTTAGCGCTTCTTCATCTCCGGGATTTACAATAATGCGCAGGTAACTCAAAAAATCTTTGATTTCTTTTCTTTGATAAAAACTGATACCGCCATAAATACGATAAGCAATATTCATACGTCTTAAACTTTCTTCAAAACCTCTGCTCTGGGCATTCGTACGATACAGAATAGCAAAATCATTATTGTGATAATGGTTGCGCAGTTTCTGTTCCTGGATTGCATCGGCTACATATTTACCTTCATCATTATCAGTTGCCGTACGAACTAATTTTATTTTTTCGCCTTCAATATTGCTGGTCCATAATTTCTTTGGAATTTGTCCCTTGTTGTTGGCAATAATATGATTGGCAACATGCAAAATATTTTGTGAGCTGCGATAATTTTGTTCAAGCATTACCACTTTTACTTCATCATAATCCTTTTGAAACTGCAAAATATTTTCTATCGTGGCGCCCCGAAAACTATAAATACTTTGTGCATCATCACCAACAACAGCTACGTTTTCATGCATTGCTCCCAGCAATTTAATAATCTGGTATTGGGAGGTATTTGTATCCTGGTATTCATCGATCATAATGTATTTAAACTTGCGCTGATACTTGCTCAGGCTTTCAGGATGTGTGATTAATAACTGATAAAATTTTAGTAAAAGATCATCAAAATCCATTGCTCCATTTTTAAAGCAACGGTTGCAATAAGCAGTATAAATCTGTCCGATCAATGGACGATTTGCGCGCATATCTTCCTGTTGTAATCCATAATCATTAATGTATTTTTCAGGCGTAATCAAGCTATTTTTTGCATTTGAGATCCGGTTATAAACCGTACTCGCTTTATAATGTTTATCATCCAGGTTCATTTCCTTTACCACCGTTCTCACTACACTTTTCGCATCGTCTGTATCATAAATAGTAAAGTTTCGTGGATACCCAAGCTTGTCTGCTTCAGCTCTTAAAATGCGCGCAAAAACTGAGTGAAAGGTTCCGATATAAAGATTTCGCGCTTCATTATTTCCTAAAATATGCGTAACTCTTTCCTTCATTTCAGCAGCCGCTTTATTGGTAAAAGTTAGCGCAAGTATTTGAAAAGCGTCCACGCCGGTAGCCATTAAATGTGCAATTCTCGTTGTTAAAACCTTGGTTTTCCCACTCCCCGCGCCGGCTACAATCATGATCGGACCATCGCGATGAAGTACGGCTTCGCGTTGCGATTCATTCAGTCCCTGTAAATATTCCTGCATGCTGCAAATTTACTAAAAGACGAGCGGAGGAAAAGTAGAATGGCAAATAATTATCAACATGTTAAAAAGTTTCAAGGACTTTTTTACTTTAAAATATGAATTAAAAAATCTGAAAATTGCCAGTTCAAAACCTATTACGTTATCTTACTAAAACGATCTTTAGTAAAATGATAATATCGAATTTTTGTTTGTTTGCTGCAGTTTTTAAATCAGGCTTTTTGCTGGATTATTTCTGTAATGTTCAATTTTATATTGAAACATAACAGCCATTTTATTTGCTCGCCAAATTGCTTCCTTTGCAACTTCGCCCGAAAATAATTCGCTTAAAGTTTCAGCGAATAAAGCCAGCCATCTTTCAAAGTGAATTTGTTCAACAGGCAGTTGTGCATGAGGCGGAAACGGGCTTCCATAATAAGTATGTTCACCCAAAAGGACTGTTTGCCAGAAAGTGTACATTTTTGCAAGATGTTGCGGCCAGCGATCTTGAATACGTTCGTCAAAAATAGGCCCGATCAATTTGTCTTCCCTTACTTTACCATAAAATGTATCTACCAATAATTTAATGTCTTCGAGAGAAAGTATATCCTTTTTTTCTTGTGCCAATTTGCAAATAATTGAATGAAAATTTTGAGATTGCAAATCTATCAATTAAAAATCTTTTGTTGGATTTTTATGAGTAGGATCATGTGATCAATCAGGCAGCTTTTATTCTGATTCCGGTTCAAAAATCATATTGGTAGAAATAGCAATTCTGTTCCACGAATTAATGATAATGACTTGCATAATGATTTGTGCGAGTTCATTTTCGCTGTAAAATTTCAAGGCACTATTATAAGTTTCATCTCTTACGCCATGCGTTGAGACCATCGTTATTTCTTCTGTTAATTGCAAAACGGCTCTTTCATCTTCAGAAAATAAAGGAGATTCTTTCCAGGCAGAAAGCGCAAAAATCTTTCGCTGTTTTTCACCAAGTTTCAACGCCTCTTGCGAGTGCATATCAATGCAATAAGCACAACCATTTATTTGCGAAGCCCTTATCTTTATCATTTCGCGCAACAAGGGTTGCAAATTCGTGCTTCTGATATATTTTTCTAAACCAATCATACCTTTATAAGCATTCGGTTCAAGTTTATTAATGTCAATTCTTTTTTCCATTATATTATTTTGTAGAAATTAAATTTTTAAAATAGTTAGCATCAAGTGGGTTGTTTGTAATTTCTTCCATTCCTTCAAAACGAAATAATTTTTCTGCTATATTTTTCATTGAATTGATTGCGTCTTTTAGAAACCCCGAACCAAGACTTATTCTGGCAATACCAATTTCTTTCAATGTTGAAAAATCCGGAATTCCCGAAAGCATTAAAATATTTATGGGCAAAGAAACTTCCCGGATGATTGTTTTTATACTTTCTTTTTCTTTCAGAACAATCGGGTAAAAACCATCCGCGCCAGCATCTTTATATGCCTTTCCTCTTTCAATTGCGTTGGTTACTTGTTCTTCTTTTGATAAATGATTTTCTTTTATAAAAACGTCCGTTCTTGCATTGATAAAAAGATTACTACCTTCTTCTGAAGCAGTTTTTCTGATAAGATTAATTTTTTCTGACTGTATTTCTTTTGTAAATAATTTTTGATCTTCATGTCGGCTATCTTCAAAATTAATTCCAACAATTCCGATGTCGATCAGTCTCTTAATATTTTCTTTTAGGTCAAAATTATTTTTTGCGTAGCCGCTTTCAATATCTGCTGTAACCGGAATTTTTACACTTTTCACAATTTTTTTCAGAATCAAAATCAATTCATCAAAAGAAATTTTTTCTCCATCATCTATGCCGTTCGTATAAGCAATAGAAGCGCTTGCGGTAGCAACGGCATTATATCCTAAATCCTGTAAGAGCATTGCTCCCAAAGGATCCCAGATGTTTGGAAGAATCAAAAGCTCATTGTTAAGATGAAGTTGATTAAATTGTTTTTCTTTTTGAGATTGAAAATTTTCTATAGACATTATTTACAATTGGAAAGAGATATTTTTACAGAAAATCACTCTTCGATAGAATCAAAATTAAGAATGATTTTTCAGAAAATCTTTCGTAGAAGATAAGAAAAGGGTTTTCTTTCTCTTCCCGCAAATGATAAAATCTATTTTAGTCGTAATTCATTCCTGAATTAAAATTAGGCTTGGCAATCTTGTTCGAGTAAACTACCATCCATCTGAATTAATTCGCTGAGGAGTATTACTAATTTTTATTTTCAATATTATTAGAAATTAATCTCATCACTTCTGATTTCTTTGCCGCCTTTTGCCTTGAAGTTTTTCAAAACTTTTTTAAAATTTTCCGGATCAATTGCGCGCGTGGCATCGGTAATAATGGTAGAATCAAAACCAAGTTCGAGGCCATCTAAAGAAGTAAAATATACGCAATAATCTGCAGCCAAACCAACAACATAAATTGAAGTAACGCCTCTTCCTTTTAGATAAGCGCCCATTCCGGTAGCTTTCTTCTTGCCGTTATCAAAAAAGCCACTGTAGCTGTCGATATTTTTATCCATCCCTTTTCTGAAAATGGTTTCAATTCTTTTGGTATCTAATTGAGAAGAAAATTCGGAGCCTTCGGTTTCCTGAACGCAGTGATCCGGCCATAAAACCTGCGGCATTCCATTTAAATCTATTTCTTCAAAAGCTTTTTTTCCCGGATGGGAAGATGCAAAACTTTTATGATCAAATGGGTGCCAGTCCTGCGTTGCAACAACCAAATCAAATTTGTTTTGCAAATTATTTATTACCGAAATAATAGCATCACCATCTTTTACTGCGAGAGCGCCGCCAGGTAAAAAATCATTTTGAACATCAACAATTAACAGCGCATTCATTTTTTTATTTTATAAACTATCCCTCTTTTATCTCCGAATTTTTATTTCAACATCGAGTCAAATCTTTCTATGATTTTTTTTGAGGCATCCCATAATAATCAAACAACTGATTTTCATAGGTTTCATTTATATTCTGTGACTCATCATATTCGGGACTGTTTTTCACAGCTTCTGTGGTAACTTTCGCCACTACAACAGAATTATCCCAATTCACTTCTGTGATCCATTTGGTAGACACTAAAACTTTTCTGCTATTCAGCCAATTTCCGGTATCCACAATCAAAAAATTAATCCGCCAGTTTCTATCATCAACAATATAATCAACCACTTTTCCTATTTCACCATCCGTTGCATGAATCGCATATCCCTTCACTTCATTGGTACTTCTCAAATGCCGGTCGCCGGTTTGTTGACTTTCATAATTTATATTTTCCGGTTCTACACTTTCGCTTTCATAAAGCTCGCTCGGCATTGCGCCAAAAATTCCAGCGCCATGTGCATCCGGCTCATTTCCCCAATACATATCCCATGGATAATAAGATGAAAGCAACTCTTCCTGCTGCCTACTAACAGGTTTATCGGTATCGATATCAGGGCTATTTTCGATTTGCGATTTAGTAAGATTTACCGAAAATTCTTTATTTTCCCAATCGGGTTGTTTTAAAACTTTGGGAGAAATAAGCACTTTACGGCCAGAAAGCCAATTACCTGTTTTTACAATCAGATAACGGATAGTCCAGGTTTTATCATCAAAATAAAATTCATCTACTTCACCGATTTCGCCATCGGTCTGTTTCAATTGAAAACCAATTAAATCTTTAATACTACGTTTCATAAAAGTTATTTTTAAAATTTACAGGATTTAATTTAAAAGGATACAATGATTATTCCAGAAATGATTTCTTAAGGTAATGATTTTTCAAATACCTGATTATCCATTGGTAAAAGTCTTTTTTAAAAGAACAGTAAATGGACAAATAAACCGATTTTGTATTTTCTCAGGTACTTCTTTACGTTCAAAAGTTATGTCTCTCAGATTTTTTCTTTAAAAAAAGCCAGCTAATTATAATCATGAGGCTACTATTTACAATTTTTTATGTATGTGAACATTTAGTTGATTACATGCATCCCGGTTTTAATTTTCATTTTATAAATTTGTTTTATGAGCTACCTTGAAAATTATGAGAAGCAATTGGAGGAATTAATTTCAAACGCACTCAAAGAAGATATTGGTGACGGAGATCATTCATCACGGGCATGCATAGACGAAAATGAACAAGGCAAAGCCATTTTGAAAATAAAAGATACCGGAATTCTCGCCGGAATTGAAGTTGCTGAGAAAATATTTTCTTTTGTTGAGCCTGGCTCTGTCTTAAATAAATTTAAATCCGATGGTGATGAAATCCATTCCGGAGAAATTGCTTTTATAGTAGATGCAAAAATTTATACGATTCTCAGTTGTGAAAGATTGGTGCTTAATTGTATGCAACGCATGAGTGGAATCGCGACGCTTACAAAAAAATATACAGACAAACTGAAAGGATATTCTACCAAATTATTAGACACCAGAAAAACCACTCCTAATTTCCGTTTGTTAGAAAAAGAAGCTGTAAGAATCGGCGGCGGGGTAAATCATCGGTTTGGATTGTATGATATGATCATGCTTAAAGACAACCACATTGATTATAGCGGCGGCATTGAAAAAGCGATTGAAATGTCGTGGAAATATGTTCAGGAAAAAAAACCGGGATTAAAAATTGAAGTAGAAACAAGAAGTATTGATGACGTGAAAAAAGTAATGAAAAAAGGAAAAATAAACCGCATCATGCTAGATAATTTTACTCCTGAAAAAATTAAAGAGGCTTTAAAAATAATTAATGGAAAATATGAAACCGAAGCGAGTGGAGGAATTACACTTGAAAATATTGAATCTTATGCTGCTACAGGTGTCGATTTTATTTCAAGTGGTGCAATTATTCACCAGGCAAAAAGTTTAGATCTAAGTTTAAAAGCAGAAATAACACAATAAAATGCCGAAGAAAAAGTTATATAATAGTGATAGAATAGTTTATTCAACTGCAGCGGATTTTAATTTTACAAAAGAAGAGCAACTGAAAAAATTTTTATCGCCAGAGGAACAATTATTAACAGTTATTCCCGATAAGAAACATCGCGCCGGAAAAGTGGTATCAATTATAAAAGGCTTTTGTATGAAAGAAGATGAAATAGAAGTTCTTGCAAAAAAATTAAAGACTTTTTGTGGTAGTGGCGGCTCAGTAAAAGACAATGAAATCATTATCCAGGGCGACCACAGAGAAAAAATTCTCCAATGGCTTTTAAAAAGTGGATTTAGCAAATCAAGGAAAATTTAATTTATTTAATTAACCAGTTTTAATAACTTTATCATTAACCTAAATGCCATGATCTCTAAAATATCTGAAGGAGTCACAGTAAGTGTTGAAACTTTTTACCAACCGGAATATAGCAATCCCGCAAACAGTGAATATATGTTTGCCTATCGCATCACACTTGAAAACAGCAACTCATTTCCGGTGCAGTTATTAAGAAGACACTGGTATATTTTCGACAGCTCCACTGAGCATCGTGAAGTAGAAGGGGAAGGCGTTATTGGCATTCAACCATTAATTAATTCGGGGGAAAAATACCAGTATGTAAGTGGTTGTAATTTACGAAGCGAGATGGGTAAAATGCACGGATTATATTTTATGGAAAACCGGCTTAACAGGCAAACTTTTATTATCAATATTCCTGCTTTCGATATGGTTGTTCCATCAAAATTGAATTAACTGCGCGGCTTGTATTTTGCTTTGTTATAAATTTCTCGTGCATCAATTTTCATTAATTCAGAAAGCGTTGTTTCGGGAAATTTTTCCATAAATTTTTTCACAATCTGCAAACCCGAAAAGGTCCCGATATTTCCCGGTGCATCTTCTCCAAGCTCTGGTGTTTTCGGGCTTTCTCCAATATAATTTTGAACAATATTCTGATCAGTCTTGTTCAGCAAATCATTGTTTAAAAAGAAATTCCAAATGACGGCTTCATTTTTATAAGAATCTTTCATTTGCTGTTTTGTGTAACCAATAAGTTCAAATTCCTGTGCATACGGTAAAAATTTTGTAAGAAGAAAAACCCGCCTTCCTTTATCAATTATCTGTTCTATCAGCGCTTTGCCATTGTTTTTATCAGGAAACAGATCATCCACAATATTTCTCATACAGTTTACAGAAATATGCTGTTCGTCAAAATTTTTGGAAATGTATTCGGGATATTGTTCCATTCCTTCCCTGCTTTTATAAAATGAAAAATCTTTTCCCAGATGAAGTTGAAGTCCTATACCAAAACTGTTGATCGTAAGAATATCCCCCTGAACTCCAAAAGAGGTTTCAAAGTTGGCATTGATCGGCCCGATAAAAGTGATAATGGATTGGGGAACTTTGTATTGAGGGAAATAATATTTTACAAATTGCAACCCTTTCTTTATAGTCTCCGTTTCTTTATTAAAATTTTTAAAAATTAAATCAGCAGAATCCTTTATGGGCATGTAATCATGGATAAACATCCGCACAGCCCGGGCTTCAGGATTATCTGGAATT
>JBEPVG010000016.1:0-13254 GCA_041691175.1 Chitinophagaceae bacterium | reverse complement strand
GTGCTGATTTTTCAAGTGTTTCCAATCATGATTACGACCAAAAAGTTTATGATCGTTTACCGGGGTAATTCCATCGGTGGTCGTTAGCCATTTTTCTACATCATAATGATAATATTGTTTACTCCAAAGCATTCCTGCAAGTGCCTGGCGTCGAATTTTTTTCTGATCTTCAGAAATATTTGCTGGTAAAATTGCACGGTAAAAATCATCGGCTTCCGCTTTTCGTGATGAAAATATATTTTCGAACCCTTCTTCAAAAGCGTTATCCATCTCTTTATTAGAAAGGCGCAAATAAATCGTTTTCGATTCGCCGGGCTCAATGTTGTAATCATAAACCGCAGCAAATTTTGTCCCTTCATTCCTTTTACGCAGTGCACCAATATCTTTTTTGTTGATGATTGCATTATGAAAAGCATCTTTTACAAATGGAGTCGGATTCGCTTTTCCGGTAACCTTTTTTGTATTCGTTACATTATCGGTAAACAGACTAATTCTTGGTGGCTGGAAATACAAAAAATAAGTACCCAATCTTTGATGCGAGGCTTTTACCGTCGTGTTATTCATAGAAGTAATGACGGGTTTTTCTGCTAAATTTTCATTACTGGAACGATTATAAAACCAAAGTGTTGGCAACACGGTAATTCCTGCACGTTCTGAATATCGGTTGTGAATATTTATTTTGATAAAAATATCCTGTGAGTCTTGCTTGGCATACGTTACAAGCACATCAAAGTATTCATTGTTGTCAAAAATACCGGTATCAAGTAGCTCATATTCCGGTTCACTTTTTGACCGTGATTTATTCTCAGTTTTGATTTTTTCATAAGGAAATTCCTGTTGTGGGTATTTATATAAATATTCCATGTAATAATGTGTTGGAACATTGTCTAAATAATAATACAATTCCTTCACATCCTCTCCATGGTTTCCTTGTTTATTGGCAAGACCAAACAGGCGCTCCTTTAATATCGGATCTTTGTGATTCCATAACGCTACCGCGAAGCAAAGATTTTGAAAATAATCTGAAATGCCTGCCAGTCCGTCTTCGCCCCATAAATAAGATCGGTAATGTGATTGTTCGAAGGGAAAATAATTCCATGGCTCGCCGTTATAACTGTAGTCTTCACGCACCGTCCCCCATTGCCTTTCACTCAAATAAGGACCCCATTGTTCAAGCGGTATTTTTTTATTCGAATTTTCTTCAAGCCTTTGTTGTTCTGCCGTCATTCTGATTTTTTGGATATTAATTATTTAGATTTTTTGAAAGATACATTTGCATATTTCATTCCAACCTTCAAAAGTAATTCTGAAAAAAGAAGTCAAAAAATTAAATTATAGTAAAGCAACAAATAACCCTGATTTATATTTAGAAAAATGATCGCCTTGTTTAGAAATGATTCCTGAAAATTTACTAAGTTGCGTAAAAAAAAATGGAATTGGTTTTATCAATAGTGATCTGCGTTTTATTAGTCATTGCAATCATTCTAATCATTATTTTTAGAAACAAAGAAAGCAATGATTCCGCTTCGCAAACAAAATTAATTGAACTCCAAACAAGCCTTTCAAAAATTGAATCGGGGTTTAAAGAAGATTTCAGGATTAATCGTGAAGAAAATGCCAACAACGCAAAAAATGACCGGTTAGAAATAAATAATTCTCTCAAAAATATTACAGAGCAAAGTCAAAATGCTTTAAAAGAAATTAATAAAACTTTTGAAGAAAAAGTGGGCGCCTTAATTGCAAAAATTGAAGAAAATAACCAGGTAAACCGCAAAGAACTTACAAAAAATATTTCCGATTTTTCTGCTGCCAATATTCTTCAACTTGAAAAGATAAATAACCAGGCAAAAGAAGATAACCGGCAAATGCGTGAAACGATGGTAGCGGCTTTTAAAGATTTTCAAACAGCATTTGACCACAACATCAGATCTTTCAATGACCTGCAACGTGAAAAATTTGCTCAATTGGATGTTAAACAAAATGAGCTGGTAAAAAGTACAGAAACAAAACTCGAAAGTATCAGGGTGACTGTTGAAGAAAAACTGGAAAAAACATTGAGTGAGCGCCTGGGCCAGAGTTTTGAGACAGTAGGAAAACAATTGATTGAAGTGCAAAAAGGATTGGGCGAAATGCAGACTCTTGCTCAGGATGTTGGCGGCTTAAAAAAAGTTTTAAGCAATGTAAAAATGCGCGGAGGTTTTGGCGAAGTTCAATTACACATGATGCTTGAAAGCATTTTGGCGCCCGAGCAATATGAAGCGAATGTGGCCACAAAACAAGGCAGTAACGAACGCGTGGAATATGCCGTAAAGTTTCCAAATAAAGAGGGCGAACGTGATTTTGTATGGTTGCCGATAGATGCAAAATTTCCGAAAGATGCTTATGAACATTTGCAAACGGCGTACGATTCCGGAGATTTGCAACTGATAGAAAATGCGCAAAAACTTCTTGAAGGCGTTATCAAAAAAATGGCTAAAGACATTTGTGATAAATATCTTGATGCGCCAAATACCACCAATTTTGGAATTATGTTTTTGCCTTTTGAAGGCTTATTTGCTGAGGTAGTCCGCAAAGCGAGTTTGCTGGAACAAATACAACGTGAATGCAATGTTGTAATCACCGGACCTACCACTTTAGCGGTCATTTTGAATAGTTTACAAATGGGATTCCGGACGCTGGCTATTCAAAAAAGAAGCAGTGAAGTATGGAAAATATTAAGCGCTGTGAAGAAAGAATTTAGCCAGTTTGGCGGCCTGCTTGATAAAGCGCAAAAAAATATTCAAACCGGCTTAAACCAATTAGATGATGTTGTTGGCACCCGAACGAGAGCCATTCAAAGACAGCTTAAAGGCGTGGAAACTTTGAAAGATGTGAATGAAGTAATTGAGATTTCAGATTTGAATCCAACGCAATTATTAGATGAGGAATAAAAAGAGTTTTTTATGGATTTCTTGGGTCCGGAGAATTTTTTAATTCATATTCTTTCGGATGGCCAGTAACGAGCAGGTTCGTCACAAAATAATCCCAGCGGCGCCGCATCATATAGAAGGAATAAGGACCATAACCATGGCGACTGTTCGGAAAAACAATCAAGTCAAAATCTTTATTGGCTTTTTCAAGTGCTTCCACAACCAGGAAGGTGTTTGAGGGCGGCACATTATCATCCATAAGGCCATGAGTCAGCAGCAGCTTGCCTTTCAGGTTCTTTGCATAAATCTCATTGGCCTGTGGTTCGTAATTGGAGACACTATCAGGGCCGGTTTTTAAAAGGCCAATATATCTTTCACCCCAGTCATCTTCATAATTCCGGTTGTCATGATTGCCTGATTCCGAAATGCCCACTTTAAAGAAATCAGGGTAACGGAACATGGCAGCGGCTGTTGCAAAACCACCACCGGAATGTCCCCAAATACCAACCCGAGATGTATCCATATAGCCATATTTTTCAACCAGTTGGCTGATGCCCGACACCTGGTCGGGCAAAGTGTTTTCAGACATGTTTCCATAATTCATATCGTGGTAACTTTTGGAACGCAAAGGATTGCTGGTTCCTTCGATCAGCACTACCACAAAACCAAGTTCTGCCAGCGACTGATGATCACGGCGGGAAGCGATAAAAGACCAGCTTCCTACGCTTCCTCCTTGTGGGCCCGGATAGATATAATCTATCACCGGATATTTTTTATGGGGATCGGTATTCGTCGGAGTAAACATTAATCCATACAAATCCGTTTTGCCATCGTGCGCTTTTACAGAAATGAGTTTTGGAGGTTGCCAACCTATGGATTTTAACCTGGAAATATCTTCTTTTTCAAGAGTTGAAATCAGTTTTCCATTCAAATTCCTCAGCACAATTACTGCAGGAACATCCGGCTGGGAATAACTGTCAATAAAATATTTTTTTGAGGGAGAAAAAGTAATGGAATGATTGCCCGTTTCGGGAGTAAGAAGCTTTAGATTTTTTCCGTTAAAATCTATTCGATAGAATTGAACGAAATATGGATTGACAGCCTCTCTGCCAGTAGCGAGAAAATACATTTGGCGCTTCTTTTCATCCACTTTTAATAATTTGGTAACCACAAATTCACCTTTGGTAATCTGGTTTTTCAATTTACCAGTTCGCGAATCATACATATACAAATGTCCCCAATTATCCCTTTCAGAATACCAGATGATTTCATTTGTTTTGGTTAAATAACGCCAGTTGATTGCGCCCTGGCCAGATTCGTATTGTGTAGGAACTGTTTCTTCAAATACTTCACGAACGGCGCCAGTGTTGGCATCAGCAATACGGAATTTCTCCACCTTGTGATCGCGGGAAGTAGAAACAAAAGCGAGTTCATCGTCATTTGGATTCCAATCCACATCATCAAAAGTTCCACTGCTGGAAATGTCATCGCTTAAAGTTCCTCTATGAAAATCAGGGGGAATCTGAAGACGAATTACTTTAGGATTATCTACATTGATGATTACCCTTTGAATCATGATCACATTGGAATCGCCGGGCAATGGATATTTCCATGCTTTCAAAGTTTTATGACCTACATTAGTAGTTACAAGATACATATCCCCAACTTTTCGTTCATCCTGTTGAAAGGTGGCAATTTTCTTTGAATCTGGCGACCAGCGAAGGATGGCAGCATCGCTGTGTTTCCAGCCGGCATTATTGGTGGCATAACCAAAATTCTTTACTCCATCAGTTGTCAGTTGGGTTTCCCTACCTGTGGTCACATCTTTTACCCATAAATTATAATCCTTGATAAATGCCACTTTGGTTCCATCAGGAGAAAGAACTTCATTTTCTTTTGCACGATAATTTTCTTTTTCAGGGGTAACATCCCGGATGCATTGGTATGTTTGCAGATCGCATTTCCATTGCATTCTATTGGCATTAAAATAAATAGACTTCCCATCTTCTGAAAAGTTAAATCTGTCAAAGGGCAACATTTCCGGCTGGTAGGTTTTTCCTGTTGCTGCTGATAGCGAAGCGGCCAGTTTCTGCTGATCGAAAGCTGCATTACGTTTGCCTGTTGCAGGATTCACTAAAATAAATTCACTTCCTTTGGAATTCAGATCACGATACCAAAACCGTTCGTCTGAAAGCCAGTGAGGGCTTACGGTTGCATGATCTATATATTTTTGTGTATTAGACGACAAAAAACTTGCTGCATGGTCATAATCTTTTGCAGTTAAATTAGTAGTTTGCTGTGCAAATGCATTAAAAGAAAATGCAGCAGAAATAAATGTAAAGAAAAGAAATTTCATAAATGAATCTTGTGGTTAACAACTATTAAAAGGTAGTTTGCAAAGTAAGGATTTTAGAGAATTATAAGTGTTGGTTGGATTTCAATAATCCTACTATTAAAAAAAATTTAACTCATTTCTCTAATCACTTATCTTTAATGCTTGTTTACTTTTATCCAAGTAAAATTTACCCATTACTAACTCACAAAACCAATAACTATGACAGAGATTTTACCAAAACAACGCCTTTATTCCCTGGATGCGCTTCGGGGTTTTGACATGTTTTGGATCATGGGTGCCGAAGAGATTTTTCATGGAATGGCAAAAGCTACAGGCTCTACTTTTTGGCAAATTCTTTCAAATCAATTTACTCATCCTGCCTGGAATGGTTTTCACTTTTATGATCTGATATTTCCCCTATTTCTTTTTATTGCGGGCGTGGCCACTCCTTATTCTGTCGGGCGCGAACTGGAAAAAGGAAAAAGCAAGCAACAGGTTTTGTTGAGGGTCATTAAAAGAGGATTGATTTTGGTCATTTTAGGAATCATTTATAATAACGGTCTGAAGATTCAGCCCCTTTCTCAGATCCGCTTTGGCAGCGTATTAGGAAGAATTGGCCTGGCATATATGTTTGCCAATATCATTTATATTTACTCAAAACAACGGGTTCAGATTATTTGGTTTTGCGGCATACTCATCGGGTATTGGCTATTGCTGAAATTCAACGCTGCTCCCGGTTTTGCAAAAGGCGATCTTACCATGGAAGGAAATTTCGCTTCCTATATTGATCGATCTGTCCTTCCGGGCAGGCTTTATTTAGGCATTCACGATCCCGAAGGATTGATGTCAACAATTCCCGCAATTGCCACGGGGCTTCTCGGTATACTTACCGGCAACTTATTAAAAAATAGCCCGCTAAGCCGTCAAAGAAAAGCTTTAATCATGGCTTTTTCAGGGATTGCTTTATTAATACTTGCTCAAATATGGAATCTCGTTTTTCCCATCAATAAAAATCTTTGGACAAGTTCTTTTGTGTTACATGTGGGTGGAATCAGCCTTCTTTTATTGTCTTTATTTTATTATATTATTGATGTGCTTGGTTATAAAAAATGGGCATTTTTCTTTAAAGTTGTGGGCATGAATTCTATTCTCATTTATATGTCAGGACGGTTTATTAACTGGAGCTACACTACGAACAGTTTTTTCCAATGGCTCGGCCAACTGGTTGGTAATCCATTTAATGTAGTAATTATAGCTATTTGCCTTGTCGCAATAAAATGGGTTTTCCTTTATTTCCTTTATAAGAAAAGTGTTTTTTTAAGGGTGTAAAAGAAATTTATTGGATGCATTTGAAACATGGATTTACGCGTTATTTTATTTCATGTTTTAAGCTTCAATTCGATATTGATTTCCAGTAAACGAATAAATATGCAGATTTTCCAATCAGCAATATTCATAAACTAATAACCGATAAACTAAATCGTTTTTCTTATTTTTGAAGCCTGTTTAATCAGTTTAATTATAAATTATTTTTATGAGCACGGTAGAATTGATAATGCCCAAGCTGGGCGAAAGCATCATGGAAGCTACTATTTTGAAATGGCACAAAAAGCCGGGCGATAAAGTGGAAATGGATGAAACTGTGCTCGATATTGCAACAGATAAAGTGGATAGCGAAGTGCCTTCAACTGCCGAAGGAACAATCGCTGAAATATTGTATAATGAAAATGATGTAGTTCCGATAGGAAAGGTGATCGCAAGAATTAATACTGATGGAAATGCTAATGAAAATGATTCTTCACAACAATCTTCAGCCCAAAAGCAACATGAAGAAGCTGAGATAATGGAAGAAGTTCCGTACCAGCCGGAAGAAAAAAAATCAATAAATAATGGTAACACATCGATTCGTTTTTATTCTCCTTTGGTTTTAAATATTGCAGCGAGCGAAGGGATTTCGATGAGCGAATTAGAAAATATGGAAGGCACCGGACAAGATGGAAGAGTAAGCAAAAAAGACATCATGGCTTATTTAGAAAATAGGGGGAATGTGCCAAAGCAACAATCACATCAAACGCAGCAGCCGCCACCCGTTCGTGAAGTTCCGGCCACAACACAAAGGCAGGAATATACGCCAACTGTATACACAGGAAACGTAGAAATTGTTGAAATGGACCGTATGCGTAAGATGATTGCTAAACACATGATTGACAGTCAAAATACCAGCGCTCATGTGACCAGTTTTACCGAATGCGATGTCACCAATTTAGTATTGTGGCGCGAAAAAATAAAAAAAGATTTTGAAAAAAGAGAAGGTGAAAAAATTACTTTTACACCGTTGTTTGTTGAAGCAATAGTAAAATGCATTAAAAAATATCCGCTCATCAATAGTAGCGTTGATGGCGACAGAATCGTTATCAAAAAGGATATCAATATAGGAATGGCAACCGCGATGCCGAGTGGAAATTTGATAGTTCCGGTAATTAAAAATGCCGACCAATTAAATCTGACCGGACTTGCCAAACAGGTAAATGGGTTGGCAAATGCCGCCAGAAACAATAAATTAAAACCCGACGATACTGCAGGTGGAACTTTCACTTTAACCAATGTAGGCACCTTTGGAAGCTTAATGGGAACGCCGATTATCAATCAACCGCAGGTGGCTATTCTTGCTGTTGGTGCGATAAAAAAACGTCCGGTTGTAATTGAATCCGAACAAGGCGACAGTATCGCTATTCGTCACATGATGTACCTTTCATTAAGTTATGACCACCGCATCATTGATGGTGCTTTGGGTTCTACTTTCTTAAATGTTGTAGCAAAAGAGTTAGAAAATTTTGATGGGAAAAGAGGATTCTAATTGTGTTAACCGCCAGCTTTCAGAAGAACAGTAGTCAAAGAAATACAAATATTTAGAACCATACATTTACAGTAAAGCAACAAATATTTAAAATTCTTGCTTACTGATTTAAAATATTTACGGGTAATATAATTTCCCAACGATTGCTTCCCTTGCCGCCATAAAGATCTTTATCAAGCAGGCGGCTATATCTTATTCCGAAGGAAATATTTACTTCATTCCACCACCTTGAATCAAAGGTAATTTCTGTGCCTGTAGAACGAAAATCTGCTACGTAAACATTTCTGTTTGAGAAAAAATCTTTTACATGAGTATCATCATAAAATAAATTTGCCCTTACTCTTAAAAGATAAAAAATATTTGCAAAACCCGCGTCAGGATAGATCAGAGGCAAATTATAATTAATTCCCCATTTATACATTTCGTGAAAATTCACCGACTGATAACCTCTTGAAAATGGAAATCCACTGGAGAAATTTATTTGATTGATCGTGTCTTTACGAAGATAAGCACCGTTTAAAACAAGACTGTGCGTTTTACCAAATCCCGGGAAATATAAATTGCCGTTTGCTAAATACTGGAATCCTTTTATTTTTGTCAAAGGCGTTTTATAAGAAAGAGAAATCGTTTGTGCAAAGCGGGGGAAAATTTGTTGTTGCGCCTGTTGAGTTTGGTGACTAAATGATAAAAAATTACTGCTATAGCTGTAAGAAGATTTTAAAGTATCCTGATATTTTCCCCTGAAAATTCCCTGGCTGTACACATATTGTGATCCAAAATTTAGATTGGTAAAAGACCGATGCCTGCTGAGGTCCAAAGGAATATTAAATCCGGCATAGGGTTCGATCTGATTATATCGAATTAGATTTTGGTGGAATAAGGTACTTCTGTCTATAAAATAATTTACCCCCGCAGAAAGATAAGGGAACCAGCCGCCATAGGTAGCACTAAAAGTAATTTGTTTAAATTTTTCCGCACGATCGTAGGTAAATGACAAATCAGATTCAAGTGTATTTAAAATATTTTCGCTAACCAGAGACAAGGTGTATTGCGGATCATCTACTGCTGGTTCGATGCTGTGAAAATTAAAAAGCTTAAAGCTCTTACGATATTTTTTAATGGCAAATGTATCATCCGGAACGGCATATAATAAATTTGCGTTGGTATTATTGATTGCAGTGATTCCAAAACTGGAAGTAATCTTTTGCAGGTTGTCAATATTTATTTCTCTAAATTGCAGCTCTTGTTTAGAAGATGTTTGTAATCTCTTTCCTTCGGCTGTAAACGTAGCCCAGACGATGTTTGAATCATTTACCGTTGGATGATATTTTCCAAAACCTTGCCCGTTATTTGTTTCTATCTTCCACAATTTTTCGTCTGAAAATGTATAAGCAAAAATCTCGTCATTCTGTTTATAAGAATAAGAAAAATAAAGGGTGTCGTGAAAAATCATTGGAAACCCAATGACATTGTAAGTAAAAGGAAGCAGGAATTTTTTCTCATCATTCTTAAGATCAATTCTTTGAAGTGACATTTTCCCTTCCTCATTTCTTACCGCCGAAATTATTTTTTCATTGCCAACAAATTTTGGATAAGTATAAAAAAGCTTGTCATTATTTGGAAGCTGTGCAATCAATTTTCCTGTCGCAGAATTCAATAACAGTAGGTTGCATTTTCCGGAAGCAGGTTCATCAACAACCACAATTGTTTGCCCGTCATTACTGATATCCGGAGAAAAATATTTGGTCTTTTTACTTAGCGTTTTTTGATGACCGTTAGTAACGTCAATAATCTGCAAATTGCTGTAATCCCGATATCCCCGGCGAATATCGGGTTGAAAAGAAGTGTAAACTATTTTCCCGTTATGATAGCTAAAATAAGTATCTAAAGTATAATCTGCGGTTCTTAATTTGTGATCCTTATTTCCCTTGCGAATCATAAATTCCGGATTTTGTTTAAAAGTATTTTTTACAAAAATAATTGAACCATCTTCTGTAAAAGAAGGATATTCTTCACTCTTATACGCTCCCGATTTATCCGATTGCTGCTTTGGTGAAATCTCAAATTCTTTTTTGAAAAAACTAAAAGCATCATTTCTGAAAGTAACATAATCAATTCCCGAGTATTTTTTTATTGCATGTTGAAACGGGTAGAACAAATTTTTATAAGCAGCAGCGTCATGCGTTACACTTTTCCAAAATTCATCACCATATTTTTCGCGTCCGTAAGAAACCAATAAATATCCAAGCGCATAATGATCGGGAACAAAATCTTTCAACGATCCGTTCCTTAATTTCATCCAACTATAATTTTTTCCTGCTTGCCAAAGTGATCGATAAGCGTTAAAAAATTCGGGTAAACTTCCTCGCCCCTGCTTACTTACATTTGTTTCATTATAAACTGCATCACCTTCAAAAAACCAGTTAGGAATAGCAGCATTATTGGCGAGCGCCTGCCCTTCTTCACCAAAAATATCGCGCATTAATTTAGAAAGCCCCACATCAAAATTATTATATTGTTCCACATGGCGGTATTCGTGAATCGTAAGCTGGTCGGGCCATGCAATGCTTCCCATATCAAAGCTATTCTGATCTGGAGTCATAAAAAATTCACTCCTGAATGGACCTAAGCTTACATAAGCATTAGAAATAGTTGTTTGATTTTGAAGAACAATATTTATTTTTTTTGATTGATTACCAATTGTTCTTTCTGTAGGATTTTTAATGAATAAAATAATGTTTGAGATTCTTGTTGCAACAGAATCCAGGCCGGATGGGAAAATAACTCTCGAAGCCGGTGTATTAATTTGCTTCCATTTTATAGAAACAGGGTCGCCCCCAAATACCTGCGAAAATCCATTTAAAAAAATGAACATTAAGAATATTAATCCTGAAAATCTGCGTAAATAAAACATGTTAAATTTGTGAAAATAAAGATAGGTAAATGTTTGCAGCAGTTTTAAGAAGGAATATAAAATAATCAGGAACATTTTTTGTTGATTACATTTATACTTTTACTATTTTTATTTCGTTTATAAAAAACAAAAGGATTTTTTATTTTAAGTATCTTCTATGAAAAAATATGTGCCCTTTTTATTAATAGCCTCTCTCATCTTTTGTTTTTCCTGTAAAAAAACAATTCATAATCTTGAGCAATCCGCCCTACAAAAATATTTTGATAAAAATGTCATTGGAACAAATTTTAAAGTAACTCTGGCAAAAGATAGTACAAGCGATTTAACATCAATATATAGCGATTATAACTTTGTACTTTTAAAGACAGATTATTCTCATGGCCCGCTAAAAGCTACGAAGGGAGCAAATGAATACATGGGAACCTGGAGCAGTAATGAAGATTATAGTATACTTGTTATTATTTTACCGGATTCCATACCGGAATTCAGATTCCTGACGCGTAGTTGGCGATTTACGAAAAAGACAGTTCCCACACTTCAACTGGCGCCATGGGGAAGTGATGATCCGATCGTTTTATATATGACGGGGCAATAAGATCTGAGTTAAAAAAGATTTTTGTTTATTCTGAGCCGGAAAATTTATAAATGAACCTTTTCCTCCACCACCATTAGTTGTTCAAATATCTTTTCATACTCTGCATTTGCATTTGATAATTGCTCCAGTTTTTGATTGTATTTTTTTTCTGCTTCAATAAATTTTTGATTATCAGAATAAATTTCCGGAAGGGCAAGATTGGCTTCTAATTGCTTTTTCTCTTCCGTGTTTTTTGCGATCTTTTCTTCTAATTGCTCAAATTGTTTTCTTAATTTTTGCAATTCCTTTTGCTCATGGGTTCCGGGATTATGATTCCTTGCTTTTTTCTCCACAGGTGCCGGTTTCTTTTCTACATCTGATTCCTTCTTTTTTGAAATATTATTTTCAGCCATTTTTCTTTCCTGTTTCCATCGTTCCCATTCATCGTAAGTGCCTACAAATTCTTTGATCTTATAATCTTCAATCTCCCATATTTTATTGGCGGTCTTATTGACAAAATACCGATCATGGCTTACGAGAATATAGCTTCCTTCATATTTATTCAGCGCCTCAATTAGCAAATCAACAGAATGCATATCAAGGTGATTGGTAGGTTCATCCAGTAATAAGAAATTGGCTTTACTCACGATGGTTTTTGCAAGGGCAACACGCGCTTTTTCGCCACCACTTAATACTTTTATTTTCTTTTCTACGTCATCACCACTGAATAAAAAGCAACCCAATAAAGTTCTTAATTCTAATTCTGTTTTTCCACTCCCGGAATAGTTCATCTCTTCTAATACCGTGTTCTCCAGATTCAAAGCCTCCAGCTGATGCTGTGCGTAAAAAGCATCTTTCACATTATGGCCCCCTATTCTTTCACCTTCAAAAGGTTCTGCGCCGGCAACCATTCTCAATAGAGTTGATTTTCCTTTCCCGTTGGCACCAATTAATCCGATCTTATCACCGGGGTTAATTTCGGCACCGGTATGCTCAACGATTTTTACATTTCCAAAACTTTTGGCTGCATCTTTTATCGTACAAAGAATCCTTCCCGGCTGATTGCCAATGGTGAAATTGATACGCATATTTGGTCTTTCTAATTCCGTATTTTCTATGCGTTCAATTTTATTTAGCCTTTTTACAATACTCTGAGCGGCTGCGGCTTTGGAAGCTTTCGCTTTAAAACGTTCAACAAATTTTTCCTGTTGACGAATATAATCCTGCTGGTTTTCATAAGCGCGCTTTTGCAATTCAATACGCTGTTCTTTTTCCTGCAAATAATAAGAATAATTACCGGTATAAAAATGCAATTCCTGCTGATACAATTCTACAATTTTTGTAACCATTCGGTCTAAAAAATAACGATCATGAGAAACAATTACAACCGATCCCCGGTAATGTTGCAAATATTTTTCCAGCCATTCAATGGAAGGTAAATCCAAATGATTTGTAGGTTCATCGAGCAACAACACATCGGGATTCATTAAAATCATTTTTGCCAATAAAACCCTCATTCTCCAGCCACCGCTGAATGTTTTGTAAGGTCTTTGCAGATCAGCATTTGCAAAGCCAAGTCCCTGTAATATTTCTTCCGTTTTATGTTGAACATCATATCCTCCGAGAATTTCAAATTCATGAAGTTTATCGCCATAGGTATGTGCC
>JBEPVG010000015.1:0-13450 GCA_041691175.1 Chitinophagaceae bacterium | reverse complement strand
GTATAAATTAAAGCTTCGTTTTCGCGCTCTACAAAAAATGGAATAATAATTTCAGTGGATTCGCTATTAAATTTTCTTCTTAAATCGGTAATCGCAAGGCTTAAGATTTCAGCATTTGTTTCATCCAGTTTTGGCTCTAAAATAATAGTGTGCGTTTGAATAATGGCGCCATTTTGAACCATCAGATAGTTTACATAAGCCGTGTCTTTTTCGCGCAAAATGGAGAATACATCAAGGTTTGCAAAAGATTTGCTAACGACTACAGATCGAGCCTGGTAATTTTCAAGTCCTTCTAATTTTCGTTTGATGATCGCCGCTTTTTCAAATTGTAATTGTGTTGAATAATAATTCATTTCTTCTTTATAACGCTGAATCACCGGGCTTAAATTGCCTTTGATCATTTGTTTTATTTGTTGCAAACCTTCGTCGTAATCTTTTTTACTTTGCAAGCCTTCACATGGCCCTTTACAATTCCCTAAATGATATTCGAGACAAACTTTAAATTTATTTTTTAAAATATTTTGCTCACTGAGGTTTAATTTACAAGTGCGCAAAGGAATAAATTCTTTTATAAAATTCAGTAGTTCACGCACGCGGCCGACAGAAGTAAACGGTCCTAAATATTCTGAGCCATCATTAATTCTGTTACGTGTTAAAAAGATTCTGGGGAATGGTTCGTTCTTAATTACAATGTATGGATATGTTTTATCGTCCTTTAAATTAATATTAAACTTTGGTTGAAATTGTTTGATCAACGAATTTTCTAAAAGGAAAGCGTCCTGTTCACTGTTGACAATGGTAAATTCAATACGCTCAATTCTTTTTACGAGTTCATGAGTTTTATATCCGGTAAAAGTCCTGGTAAAATAGGAACTCACTCTTTTCTTAATATTCTTTGCTTTACCTACATAAATCAATTGACTTTGGTCATCAAAATATTTATAAATACCTGGATTAGTGGGAAGCGTTTTTATTATTGTATGAAAAAAATCAGCCGTCATAAATTTTGTAACTTTT
This sequence comes from Chitinophagaceae bacterium, assembly GCA_041691175.1. Taxonomy (GTDB): domain Bacteria; phylum Bacteroidota; class Bacteroidia; order Chitinophagales; family Chitinophagaceae; genus Ginsengibacter. The sequence continues at coordinate 12,433 of JBEPVG010000015.1, read as the reverse complement.
GTTTTGATGATTTTAAAAATCAATCATCAAAATTCCAAATTATTTTTTCTTCTTTTATTCTTGGTTGTGCATTTGGAAGTTGAGTAATTGTTCGGATGCTGTACCATTTGTTTGAAACCCAGGTTAATTGAGTAGTAATATTTGCATTGGAATCATTTTTTTCTTTTACCATATAAATCCTGTCAATGTTTTTTGTTTGAGGATTCATATAAACATCCCAATGCGTAAGATTGACCGAATCCGGAAGTTTTGTTTTTGGATCATAAGAAAATGTAAAAGCATTAATCGTTTGATCTAAAAATGATTTCTCTGAAAACAAAGAAATCATCGTTGTTGAATCAATTAAAGGCGTAAGAAACGGCGTGGCGTGAATTCTTAGGTCTTCTCTTTTAAGCCATAAGGAATCACTTTTGCCATTTTCTGTAATTATTTTTAATGGAGTAACGGGCATAGAGTCCAGACTTTTTAATTGCGCTTTTAAAAAACTGGTAACTGGAAAAATATTCACTGTATCATTGGAGCTAATTCTTAGATGCTGATCCGTATTTGCAGAATGACAAGAGATAAAAATCGCCAAAAAAGTAAATAAAAGGAACCGGAATGAATTATGCATAGTTGCAAAATTACTGAATTAAAAAAGCCGTTGCAGGGTACGATGCAACGGCTAACAGAAAAAATGAGTTAAAAATTTTTATTAAGGAAGCCAATAATCTTTCTTGTAATCTTTATTTAGATATTCCAATTCTTATGCCATAATCTATAAAACGCTCTTGTGAAGAATAGATATTTTTGTAAGTAGATAACAACTGATACCTGAAATCTGGTCCTAAATGCCAATTTATTTTTTTAGCCTTGAAAGTTATATAAGCTCCAAAAGCCGCACCCACATTGAATTTTCGTATCAAAGAAGGATCATTTACGTAATATCTTCCATCTGAAGAAATAATAAATGCATCGCTTTTCAAAACTGCGGAAGGTTCAATTACAGAGGAAATATCAATTTGGATTTTTCCATTTTTCCAAATATTATATTGTAATCCAATAGGTATTGAAATATCCAAATTGTAATTGGTTAACGGGATTTGACTGGGGCTTTGACCATTTCCATAATGCGTTATATAATCCTTTTGATAAGCACCTGACTTGTCGGTAAGAATTAAATTGGCATAAGTTGGATGAATAAAGTTTGAAATGTTATTGTAGGACGAATAATTAATATTTGCGCCTGTAATAAGTCCAAATTTTTTAGAAAATTTGAAGGCCATTTGAGCGCCGGTTTCAAAGCCCAATCTTGCATTATGAATTAACTGAAAAGAAGATTGAGATTGATTTGGCAAAACCACAACAGATGACGGGTTTTGCAAAGCTGAAGGATGAATGTTTTTTTTATCAAAGGAAACGCTGCTGATCAAAGGAGTTACATAAAATGTCCATTCAATATTTTTGTTCTTTTTTCTTAATAGTTTTTTATTGTTTGTTCTATTTGATTTGGTTACAACAGAAGATTTATTTTCTGATTGAACGTTTAAAGGGTTCCCTGAATTAGACGATTGAATATAGGCCGGTGTAAAAGAAACTGTTTCATTTGAAACCCGAATAGTCAAATCATTTTTTAAAGTATTAAAAGACTCTGTTAAGTTAAATTCATTTTCAATTCTTTGCAAAGTTTCTGATTCGTCAGCCAAAAAAGTAGAAGCTATTTTCTCATTAACTGAAGAAACATTTTCGTTGTTATCATTTGAAAACCTCTCTTTGTTTTTTTGCTGATTTATAAGGAGAGTTTTTACAAAAAAATTATTTTTTAAAGAAATCTGTGTATTGGTTTTTAAAGCACTTTTTTTATTTAAAGTACTCTTTTTGTATGAAGATTTTTCTTCTGATTGAGCATTTTTATCAGCAGAATTAAATCGTGAAATATTCTCATCCGGCTGATTTTGGTTCTTATTTATTTGCCCCGATAAAGAATTCAATACCTGGTTATTTCTTTCATTTACTGCATTCTTATCAGAAATGGATTTCGCATTATTTGTTGCTTTACTGTTAGAATTAAAAGCCTTAACATCTTTGTTTTCAAAATTCTTTTCTGAATTATTCAGATTCCCAACGGTAATAAGGGTAATTAAAAAAATAATCGCCACAGTGATGGAGGGCCATTTACTTCCCGGATGTAAATTGTTGTAAATTCCGTTCCATACACGTTTGGAGGGTATCAATCTAAATTGATCGGCATGATCTTTTAGGGATTGTTCGAAATCACTCATATCAAATCTTCTTTCCATTTTTCATACGTTTCAGTTAGTGGCGACAGAGATGTAATTCTTATAAATAGTTAGTTATTCACCGAAATCATTCTCACATTTTCGCGCGGCTTCTGCAAAATTTTCTTCTTAATTAAAATCTCTTCCAGCAAAGCCCGTGCTCTTGTATATTGGGAGCGGCTGGTACTTTCTTCAATTTCCAAAATGATCGAGATTTCTTTATGAGAAAATCCTTCAATCGCATACAAATTCAATACAGTTCTATATCCTATCGGCAATAATCTGATGCATTCCACCACTTGTTTTGCCTGCAACATAGAAGGAATATTATTATCGCTGATTTGGATGCTTGATGCATGAATCAGGTCAACACTATCAGAGAACTTTTTATTTTTTTTCAAAATATTAATGCAGGTATGGACAACGATTTTTCTGATCCAACCTTCCAATGCGCCAGCACCTTTGTACTGGTGTATCTGTGAATAAACTTTCATAAAACCTTCCTGAAGCATATCCTCAGCGTCTTCCCTGTTTCTGGCATAACGATAGCAAACACCAAGCATTCGCGGACTAAACCGGTTATATAAAGCCTCCTGCGCGATTGAAAGGTTATCAAGACAGCCTTGAAGCATTATCTCTTCTGTCATAGTTTGCTTGTTTAACCCTACTAAGATAAGACAATTTTTTGCCCAAAATGCTGCATAGAAATAGTTTTCATAAATAAAAATTAGAAAATTTTTAATTTAAGGCAGAGAAAACTACTTTTTTTAAAGGATTGAGGGCGTTTTAAACTTTGACAATATATACTTTTCCATTCCTACATGGATGTAGCGGCTCAATTTTTACTAACAATTTTTATTCGCGAATTTAAAATTGCATCGTGATGATGTTAAACATTTACCGCCAAAAGATGATTTGCAGAAATCTGATTTTGAGCAACCCTATTTTATGTGGAGAAAATTATTGCTGTTCAATTAAAATTTTACCGGACATTTCTTTTGGTATGGGAAGTTTCATCATCGTCAAAATAGTTGGCGCAATATCCCCCAGTTTTCCGGGATTAATTTTTCCATGCCATTTTTTATCAATAATAAAAAAAGGAACAAGATTTTTTGTGTGAGCCGTATTTGGCGTTCCATCTTCATTTACAATATAATCTGCATTCCCGTGATCGGCAGTAAGGAAAATCGTATAATCATTTTCTAAAGCATCTGTAACAATTTTCTTCACACATTTATCTACCGTTTCGACAGCTTTTATCACCGAATCCCAAACGCCGGTATGTCCCACCATGTCTGCATTTGCAAAATTTAAACAAATGAAATCTGCCGATTTCTTGTTTATTTCAGGAAGTAAAGCATCGGTTACCTCGTAAGCACTCATTTCTGGCTTCAAATCATACGTCGCTACTTTTGGAGATGGAATCATAATTCTTTTTTCACCTTCAAAAGGAACTTCTCTTCCACCACTAAAGAAAAAAGTAACATGCGGGTACTTTTCAGTTTCAGCAATCCTGATCTGGCTTTTATTATTTTGTGCTAATACATCTCCCAATGTGTTTACAAGGTCATCTTTTTGGAAAATAATATGGATATTTTTAAATGTATGTTCATAAAGCGTCATCGTTGTATAATTCAGATTTAATGGCTTCATATCATAGTCAGGGAATGCAGTTTGAGTAAGTGCTTCGGTAATTTCACGGCATCTGTCTGTCCGAAAATTAAAACAAATTACCGCGTCTCCGTCTTTTATTTCAGAGTCAGGAGTTTCTGCATTAATGATGGGTTTTAAAAATTCGTCGGTTACATTATTTTTATAAGAAGTGGTAACTGCTGAAAAAACATTATTAGTTATTTCGCCGTTCCTGTGAACCATTGCGTCGTATGCAATTTTGACGCGCTCCCATCTTTTATCACGGTCCATTGCATAATAACGGCCAATAATCGTTGCAATTTTGCCGGTGGTTTTATCCAAATGTTGCTGCAATTCTTGTAAAAAATGAATACCACTTTTTGGGTCAGTATCACGGCCATCAGTAAACGCATGAATAAACACTTTTTCAATTCCGTTTTTATGGCAAATTGTAGTAATCGCTTTTAAATGATCAATATGCGAATGCACGCCGCCATTGCTAACCAGACCCATCAAATGCAAAGGCTTTTTATTTTCTTTTGCATAATTAATACTTTGTAAAAGTGTGGGATTATTTTCAAATTCGCCATTTTCTATTGCCACATTTATTCGTTCTAATTCCTGGAAAACAATTCTTCCGGCACCCAAATTTAAATGTCCGACTTCGCTGTTTCCCATCTGGCCTTCAGGCAAGCCCACGGCTCTTCCACAGGTTACTAATGTTGTGTGCGGATATTTATCGTAGAGAGAATTTACAAACGGAGTTTGAGCGTTTTGAATCGCGTCACTTTCTTTTTTTTGGCCAAGTCCCCAGCCATCCATTATTACCAAAATAACTTTTCGTGCTTCCATTTTTCAAAGCTAATTATTCGTAGTTATATAATTAAAAGAAATGCAGAATACTATCAAAATTTTATCATTGGCATCGTTTTTGGCTAAATAGAAGCAAACTAATTTCGATGAAAAGATTTTTACTTCCTTTATTCATTTTAACCATTTCTTCTTCTTTTTTAACCATTTCTTTTACTGAAATAATAAGCGCCATTAAATCTGGGAAATCTGATAATGTTGCAAAATATTTTGATTCCACCGTGGAAATAACGCTTCCTACAAAAAGCAGTTCATATAGTAAAAGTCAGGCTACGTTTGTTCTAAGCGATTTCTTTGAGGCAAATCCTGTTAAAGGTTTTCAGGTGATTCATAAGAGTGAAAACGAAGGATCGCAATATTGCATTGGCAATTTAACGACCTCAAATGGTGTTTTTCGAACTACTATTTATGTAAAACAAAAAGGCGACAAACAACTCATACAGGAACTCCGTTTTGAGAATTAACGAAATGAACTATGTAAATAGAAAAGCCGGTTATTTGTTGCTTTACTATCCTTTACAATAATGCTTCGGTTTCTTCTTAAAAAATAACTCTTCTTTATTTTAATTGGAATTTTTTAAAATAATCTTTTTATATTCCGATCCTTCATCTGTAAGTTTTGGATTTACAACAAGATTATTTTATGTACAAAATCGTTTTACTTTTTATTGCCATTAATTTTATTAATCCATCAGCTTTCTCTCAATTTAATGACTCTGTTCATCATCATTTTTCATTTGCCTCAACAGCGATTTATAATAAAACAAAAGAGGTAAGTTCCTTTGTTTTGAATAACAATGCCGGCTACGAAATCAATCAAAAAAAAATCTCTTTTAGCACCGCTGCATCCTGGATTTATGGGAAACAACAACAAAAACTTTCCAATAATGATGTATCAGCTTTTGCCAATATTGATTATTTAAAAGAAGTTCAGCCCTTATATTATTGGGCACTGGTCAATTTTGATGAAAGCTATTCTTTAAAAGTAAATTACCGTTTCCAGGCCGGATTTGGCGTTGGATATACATTTGTAAATACACCGGATTTAAATTTAGAATTGAGTAACGGTTTCCTTTATGAAACCAGCGATCTTACGGATGCCGTTTTAGGGAAAAATATTTATCAAACGGTCAGAAATTCTTTAAGAATAAAATACCGATGGTCATATAAAAACACTTTTAGCCTCCAGGGAGCCAATTTTATTCAGCCTTCCATTATTTCTTTTGACGATTACATTTTAAAAATTAAAAACCAGCTTTCTGTAAAATTAAATCAATGGCTTTCCATCAATGCTTCGATGGAATATAATAAAATAAGCCGAACAAATCGTGAGAATGGGTTGGTTACTTACGGGCTTGTCGTGAGTAAATATTTTTAGAAAAAACAGGTTTCCTAATGATAATTGTAAAAAACGAGATTCGGCCAGTAAACAAATAAATAACGCGATTTTGTAATCGAAATAATTTGTAGGTTCCAGATCCTTAATTTTTTATTTCGTAATTTTATACATCCGAAAAGCTTCAAACCCTCGTGGCACATCCTCTTTGGTTTCTGGCAATTAAATAAAAATAAATTTCACAAAATGAACAACGTAAAAAGCATTCATGATTTAGGCCAAAGCATCTGGCTTGATTTTTTTGATCGTGAATTAATGGACAGCGGCAAACTTCAAAAATTAATTGATGAAGATGGATTAGCCGGAATTACCTCAAATCCCTCGATTTTTGAAAAGGCAGTTGACAGTAGTTCTGATTATGATGAAGATATCAGAAAATTGTCTGCCGAAGGAAAAAGTAACGAAGAAATATTTTTTGGCTTTGCCGTAAATGATATTCAGCGCGCGGCAGATATTTTAAAACCTGTTTATGACGAAGCGAAAGGAACTGATGGTTTTGTGAGCCTCGAAGTTTCGCCACATCTGGCCAATGATACTGAAGGAACCATCAACCAGGCACGTCAATTATGGAAATCCGTTGACCGCAAAAATGTGATGATAAAAATTCCGGGGACAAAGGAAGGTTTGCCAGCTATTCGCAAATGTATCAGCGAAGGAATTAATATAAATATCACCTTATTATTTGGTTTGCCACGTTATCGCGAAGTAGCGGAGGCTTATATTTCAGCGCTTGAAGATCGCGTAAAAAATAACCAGCCGATAGATCACATCGAATCAGTAGCCAGCTTTTTTCTTAGCCGGATTGATGTGATGCTTGATCCGATTTTGAAAGAAAAAAAACTGGATAAACTTGTTGGAGAAATTGCAATTGATTCTGCAAAAGAAGCCTACCAGATTTTTAAAGAAGTATTTTTTAGTGAACGCTTTAGAAATCTTGAAAAGCACGGCGCTAATAAACAAAAAGTTTTGTGGGCAAGCACCAGTGCAAAGGATCCTTCTTTCAGTGATGTCAAATACGTAGAAGCGCTGATCGGACCAGACACAATTAACACACTTCCACTGGAAACTATTGATGCTTTCCGCGATCATGGAAAAGTAGCTGATCATCTTGAAAATAACCTGATGAAGGCCCGGCAGGAAATGGCATTATTAAAAGAAAACGGAATCAATATTGATGAGATAACTCAAAAACTGGAAGAAGAGGGTATTCAAAAATTTAATAAAGCTTATGCTTCATTATTAAAAGCAATTGATTCAAAAAAGAAGAAACAAATGGCTTGAAAATTTTTATTTAAATAATTTTTCGAAGTAATTCCTGGCTTTTTTCTTATTGCCAAAACCGACCTGCTATTTTTTAAAGATAAATAATAATTAGAATGAAAATAGGAATAAATGGTTTTGGACGCATCGGAAGGGCGTCTCTAAAAGTAATTATGGACACCCCTGAACTTGAAGTAGTGGCCATTAATGATTTATTGACGATTGAAAATGCAGTCTATCTTTTAAAATATGATAGTGTTTATGGCATGTATAATAAAGAAGTAAGTTTCGATGGCGATGTGTTGCAAGTGGGCGACAAAAAAATAAAATATCTGTCAATAAAAAACCCGTCAGAATTACCCTGGAAAGCATTAGAAGTTGAAACCGTAATCGAAAGTACAGGGCTTTTTACCAATCGGGAGGATGCAGAAAAACATATTCACGCAGGGGCTAAACATGTGGTTATTTCGGGGCCGACAAAGAGCGTTGATACGCCTACCATCGTTCATGGAGTAAATACTCAGGATGGAAAAGTGGCGATTTTTTCATGCGCGAGTTGCACAACCAATAACATAAGTCCTGTTATAGAAATTATCGGCCGAAGAATCGGAATTAAAAAAGCTATTTTAAATACGATACATGCTTATACAGCTTCGCAATCTTTAGTAGATGGACCTTCTAAGAAAAAGCCAAGAATGGGACGGGCAGCAGCAATGAACCTTGTGCCTGCATCTACAGGAGCAGCAATTGCCATGATTAAGGCAATGCCACAATACCAAGGAAAATTTGATGGAATTGCAATTCGTACGCCCGTAGTTGTTGGTTCTATTTCAGACATTACTTTTCTTGCCGAACGGCCTACTTCAGCAGAAGAGATCAACCAGATATTAAAGGAGGAAGCGGCGACAGACCGTTACAAAAAAGTAGTTTCTATTTCAGACGAGCCTTTGGTTTCAACAGATATTATTCAAAGAACTTTCGCTTCTATTGTTGATGCAGAAATGACTCGGGTGGTAGATGGTGATCTGTGTAAAATAATGGCGTGGTATGATAACGAATGGGGATTTACCAATCAGATGATCCGGCAGATTCAGGAGATTTAAAATTTAGGAAATAGTTTAAATAATAAAACAGAAATCATGATGAAAAGCGAACAGTTGTATCCCGTGGCAACGCCCGAAAATGCACAAATGAGAGCAAAAGCAACACCTGAAATAATGGATGCGTGGCGCAATTTTAGCAAAACAGTTTTTAAAGCTGGTGCGCTTGATGAAAAAACAAAACAATTGATTGCCGTTGCGGTGGCACATGTTACTCAGTGTCCTTATTGTATTCATAGCCATACCGAGCAAGCGATGAGAAAAGGCGCAACCAAGGAAGAAGTTATGGAAGCTGTTTGGATTGCTTCTGAAATGAGGGCTGGGGCCGCTTATTCTCATTCCACCTTGGCAATGGATGAAATGATGGCTATCGAAAAGTCAAAAGTTGGATAGCAGCGAAAATGAAATCAGATGGAAATCAAGTTAAAAAGAGTGTATGAAAAGCCTGACGAAAAAGATGGCTTTCGGATTCTTGTTGACCGGCTTTGGCCACGAGGCCTTACTAAAGAAAAAGCCGCGGTTGATCTTTGGTTAAAAAATATTGCACCCACTACGGAATTAAGAAAATGGTTTAATCACGATCCGGAGAAATGGAAAGAGTTTCAAAAAAAATATTTAAAAGAGTTACAGAAAAATGAAGAGACTGTTTCAGAATTAAAAGCGCATTTAAAAAAAAGTGTGGTGACACTATTATATGGAGCAAAAGACGAAGTTCATAATGAAGCACTGGTGCTGAAAGATTATTTTTTTTTAAAAGAAACAAAATAGAATTTAATTTTCTTGGCAATTAAATTCGGGAAAAAATTATTCAGGATCATTTTTTGCAGCAGCATTTAAAGAGTAGAGGACAACAATGAAACATTTATTCAAAATTGGTGATCATGTAAAATGGAATTCTGAAGCAGGAATTGTTTCTGGTAAAATTATCAAAATACATCGGGCAGATTTTGATTATAAAGGATACACGCATCATGCGGATAAAGATGATCCTCAATACGAAATAAGAAGTGACAAAAGCGCGCACATAGCGGCCCATAAAGGCTCTGCGCTTTCATTAATGCACAAAAAGGAATGATCTATAATATGATAATAAATGTATTTTTATGGAAATAAAGCACAATGAATCAACAGAACTGAGGCCGGAAGGAGGCCGACTGATGAACGCGCCGGTGGTTTCAATAGACGTTCCAAAATTTATTCAGCAAATAAAAAGCGAGCCGACCTGGGAAAAGAATGATCGCAATGCCATGACTATCTATAAAGCAAACGGGATGCGAATTGTATTGATTGCGGTACATGAAGGCACTGTAATTGAAAAGCATAAAACTAACGGAATCATAAGCGTGCAGGTTTTGGATGGAGAAATAAATTTTAATACTGACGGCAATTCTGTTAATTTAAAGAAGGACGAAATGATTGCCTTGCATAAAAACGTTCCTCATAGTGTGGTGGCGGTTAAGGAATCAGTTTTTTTATTAACCGTTGCAGACTTTTTAGGATAAACTTTTGTAAAAAAAAATAATTCAAATTTTGGTTCACCCGATTTCGAACGAAAAATTATTTATAGTAAACAAACAAATTATTTGAATTCTTATTTTCTTTTAAGACAAATTAATAAACAGTTAAATCTATAACTACCAGGTTATTTCCAGGATAAATGATCAGTTTTGTAGGATTTGTCCCCGCATCTACTGTATACGGAACGTCTAAAATACATTTTGCTCCAGAGATGGTACTGTGAATCCGAATTTCACTTCCGGGATTGGTTGGTCCTGGAGGAATGCCGTTGGAGTCCCAGTTATTAATATCAGACCAATTTCCATTACCAATAAAAGTATAAACGTTAGCTATATTTAAAGGTGAAAAGATTCTCTGCGAAATCGTTGCTTTCGTTTCTGTTTTTTCTGGAGATTTTAAATTTTCGCTTTCCGTTTTGGCCTGGGAAAAGGATGTTTCAGAAACAACAAATAAAACAGCAATAAAAAGAATTTTTTTCATAGTTCAATCAGGTTAAAAACAAAAAATAAATCAATCAGCTTTCTCCTCTTCCGTGGCAATTTTTATATTTTTTTCCACTACCACAAGGACATAAATCATTTCTTCCAACTTTTGGGCCAACTCTTATCGGTTCCTGTTTTATATTTTCTGAAGGATCATTATATTCGTTTTCTCCCGAAAGATATTCCGGTCCGCCGGCTCCTGCTCCTGCGAATTCCTCTTTACGCTGGCGCATTTTGCTCATATCAGTTTTTCTCTTTCTCTCTTCCATAATTCTTGTTGGCTGGTTTTGTTCTGCCGGAATACTGCAATGAGCAAGGAAACTCACTATTTCTTTATTCACTTCATCGTCCATTTGTTTAAAGGCGCCAAATGCTTCAATCTTATAAATTACCAGTGGATCTTTTTGTTCATAACCTGCAGTTTGCACACTTTGTCTTAGATCATCCATTGCGCGCAAATGCTCTTTCCACGCATCGTCTATTAAAGCCAGCGTGATATTTCGTTCCAGGGCACCGGTCAATTCTGCACCATTAGTGGCGATTGTTTTATCAAGATTGGCAATTGCCTGCATCGCTTTTTTACCATCCGTAAAAGGAACAGCAACATTGAGAATGTGACCGCCTTGTTCTTTACGAATATTTTTGATGACCGGAAGTGTCTGTTGATTCATTGACAGATTCTTCTGATTATAATGATCTTTTGCTTCGTAATATAATTTATTGGCTAATTCGTTTATATCTTCTTTGTCCAACTGTTCTGCAGTTATGGAAGTATCCATAGCGAAATTCATGATTACGGAGAGTTTAAATTCTTCGTAATTATTTATTTCTTTAAATGAATTAATAATCCCTTCGGCAACTGAGTAAAAGGCATTATCCAGATCCAGCGCAAGTCTTTCGCCAAACAGGGCATGATTACGTTTTCCGTAAATTACCGTACGTTGTTTATTCATTACGTCATCATATTCCAGCAATCTTTTCCTAATACCGAAATTATTTTCTTCCACCTTCTTTTGGGCGCGCTCAATACTTTTTGAAATCATATTATGCTGTATTACCTCACCTTCTTTGTAACCCATTCTATCCATCAATGCGGCAATCCTTTCACTCCCAAACATGCGCATCAAATCATCTTCGAGCGATACAAAAAATTTGGAAGAACCTGGATCTCCCTGCCTTCCCGCACGTCCACGCAACTGCCTGTCCACACGACGGCTTTCGTGCCTCTCTGTTCCAAGAATTGCCAGGCCGCCCGCTTCTTTTACGCCAGGGCCAAGTTTTATATCTGTACCACGACCGGCCATGTTTGTAGCAATGGTAACTGCGCCAGCCAAACCAGCTTCGGCAACTACCTGCGCTTCTTTGGCGTGTTGTTTTGCATTCAAAACATTGTGCGCCAATCCTTTTTGCTTCATCATTCTGCTGAGTAATTCACTCACTTCGACAGAGGTGGTACCAACAAGAATCGGTCTTCCGGCAGCGCTCATTTTTTCTACTTCTTCTATTACAGCTTTGAATTTTTCTCTTTTAGTTTTAAAAACCAAATCCTGCACATCGTCCCGGATAACAGGAACATTTGTAGGAATAGAAACCACATCTAATTTATAAATATCCCAAAATTCAGCCGCTTCCGTTTCGGCTGTACCGGTCATCCCGGCAAGCTTATGATACATCCTGAAATAATTCTGTAAAGTAATGGTAGCGTAGGTCTGTGTTGCGCTTTCTATCTTTACATTTTCTTTTGCTTCTATGGCCTGGTGCAATCCGTCGGAATACCTGCGGCCTTCCATGATACGGCCTGTTTGCTCATCTACGATTTTTACCTGTCCTTCAATCACCACATATTCCACATCATTTTCAAAAAGCGTATAAGCCTTTAATAATTGCTGAACGGTATGAATTCTTTCAGCCTTTATG
>JBEPVG010000014.1:0-13546 GCA_041691175.1 Chitinophagaceae bacterium | reverse complement strand
GCTTTGCCTATTGGCAAAAATATTTTAATGGCCAATGACATTCCAGAACTCATGGGTCGAGTGAATGAAAACGAAAACCGATCGAAAATTTCCATCAGCGCAGAAAGCCGTGAAGAAGCCGACAAGTTATTTAGCGGACTTTCAGCAGGCGGAAATATTGAAGCGCCTATTGGCGACAGTCCTTGGGGTTCATATTTTGGAATGTTTAGAGACAAATTCGGTATTGAATGGATGGTGGATTTTGACCCAAAATATAACGGAAAAGTATAAGTGAAAATATCGAACGCGGTTTGGCAAAATAGCGGGATGACCAATAAATTCTCTGCTTTTGGGAAAAACATCTCACACAAAGAAGGCAAGGAATTGCAGGTTCACTAAGGGCCACACTTGCGAAGACCTTTTAGAACATACTCCAAAACCGTAATCAAGCGCCTTCTACCCTTCTGTTTTTTATTTTCAAATAAAAATATTTTTTATACAATTGACATTTTATTAAATTTTTAATCTAATTTTATATTATCGGTTGTTATAATTAATCATAAACGATTTTTCCGGTATTGTTTTTCCTCTTGCTCCACACGATAAAATATTCCGCGAATTACCAGCATCGTTTTCTTTAATTTAAAAGTTTATAATCATGAAAAAAGTAATTTTTTTAATGGCAGTTATTACTGTTTATTTTATTTCGTGTAGGAGCAGTAAGCAAAGTATGACGTCAACGACCGATGCGGATTATTATAATGATCCGTTCGTACAAAAATATAAGGGCAATCCTGATTTTCTTCCACCAGATAGTGCCATTAAATATATAAATAACTTCAAAAAACACGCATATCGTGGTTGGCGCAAAAATAAATTGGCAATTGCATGGTCATATTTTAACCCTGATCTTCTTAAGAATCTGACAAAAGATGCTGATGTAGACTCGATATATTTTTTGTTCGCCGCTTACCCGGGAAAAGGTATAGATCAGGAGCATAAGAGACATCCGTTTATTATCATGGAGGCTATACCAACAGTCTTGAAAGTGGTGGGAGGAAAGGGAGGCGCGAATCCAGTAATGAGTACATCAAACGCAGTATTCTTCATGGCGTCAAATATTTGTCCGCCGCCAAATACAGGCTGCAGAATTCCCGGTCAGTAATTATAAAACCGCTTCGTCTTCCTCCAGGTTTTTGCTGTTGGCAGCCCGGCTGTTAATTCCTTCCCACCATTTTTTTACCGAGAATTTGGTTCTTACTTCGATCAGTTTTCGCGAAGCAAGTAAACCAATTACATGATGTTCCAGGAAATGTTGAAAAGGCACTAAGATGGCTATCACACCGATTTTTATAAGCCACGATTTCAATGGCTGATTGTGAACATAAGGATAAAGTATCAGGTTATCTATCACCAGGACAAAAAACTCAAAAAGAGAAATAAAGAAAAAATATCCCATCAGTTTTACTGTAAGTGCTGATATGGGAAAAGATCCAACAAAAAGCATGATAAAAAAGATGATAATGATACCAATAGTGATACCCGTATATTGAATATTGCGACTGAGATTTTGCTTTTGCTGCTGCTGAAACAAATCCTGCTGGTGCTTTTTATTTTCTCTATCAACTCCTAATAAAGCGATGTCATTTTGCCTGGACAATTCTCGTAAACTATCTTTATATTGAACTGATTGTTTTGAATAAAAAAACGCATTTTTAAAATCACTTTGCTTTTCATACAAGTCACTAAGTTTACCGGAATAAAAGGCAATCGTGTTGGCATCGTTCATCTGTAAGCTGATCTTCATGGCTTTCAAATAGTAAACAGTGGACTCAGCAAAATTGCTTTTCCACCAGTAGCATTCAGCAATTTGTTCTAGATTGATTCTCGATAAATTCTGATCAAAGGTTTGCTGCAGTTTAGGTTCTGCGATCTTATAGTAATACAATGCAGAATCTATCTGGCCGGTATAAAAATAAATATTGCCGAGCGTGGTGAAATAATTTTCAATTCCGTTGTTCAAATAACTTTGTTTAAGGTCGGGTTCGTGTTCCAGGTAATAGAATGCTTCTGGTGCATTTTTTTCAATCACATAATGATAGACCAGCATGAGTCTTTTGCTGTTCAAAAGATTTTTATAAGCATGAAGCGAATCGGCAAGTTCTATACTTCGCTGAATAAAAAACTTTTCATCTGTCAGCCGCGCGAGGTCAAAATAATCCATCATAAGGCCTTCCTGGTTTCCGGCTTTTTTATTCAAAGCAAGGCTTTCGCTTAATTCACTTCTGGCGTGGTCTGCATCGTTCAGCTTTTTATACATTTCAGAGATGCAGTGGTGGATTTTTGATTGCAGTGCAATGGATTTTATTTTAACCGCAATGTCATAGGCATTGTTATAATTGGTACATGCCAAAACTGCTTCGCCGCGATCCAGGTAAGTATCGCCCAATTCCATGTAAGTAATGGATTTTACAGAATCGGAATTAACATTCTGAAGCAGGGAAAGCGCTAAAACACAATTGTATAAAGCTTTGTCATATTCACCTCTTTTTCTCAAAATATCAGACATGCGCGTGTATCCGAGTGCCAGATAATCATACTTGTTCGTTGCTTTCGAATAATCTATTCCCTTTTGCACAAATCCAATGGTTCGGTTAAAACTTTCGGTGCTTGCAGATGGCCCGATATTAAGTATCGCATCGCCAAATAAAGCTTGTAAAATGAGATTACTGTTATTGGAAAGTTCGGCAATTAACAATTGCTCGTGCAAAATACTGTCGCCCTTGGAATTTAGGTTATAAATGTAATAGTAATCGGCAAGTTTGCCAAGAGCGATCACCTTTTGAGAATCAGAAGTGCTTCGGTTACACATCACACAAAAACTATCCAACTGTTTGTCGAACTGTGCAAGACATTTCTGTTGAAATGGGAAGGTTAAAAAGCATAGTATCGCCAGGATCTTTTTCATGTCTGAAAAATCGCTTAATCAAATATACGTTTTCCTTTTACGAAAACATTCAATAATAAAGGTAATTATGGTAAGGGGTTTCCGGAAGATTTATTAAAAGATAAAACAGGAAATGTGGATACTGCAGATTTAAAACAACTTCAACTGAATATTTTTTTTATTGGCTGTGGTGGTTTTGCCGAATCAAAAGCAGTTCTTCCACCATATTTCCAGGATTCGTTTCTTTCCTTTTCTATGAGCGCATTAAAATTATTATTGGGAATATAATTTTCTTCTACACGGGAAGTAATTTCATGATGTTTTTTGATGGCGATGTTTTTATCATTGAGGCCCAACTTTGCTTTTTCTACTGCATTTCGAAAAGCAGCAATTGTTTCGTCATAAACTTTCGCAGGCACTGGCATTCCCTGTTGAACAACAGTCCATTCTCCGGTATCGCATAAAATAAAATTATGGGTATATAATTGAGAAGTTCAGCCGAACCGAATCTTTACATTGGTAAAGCAGGGAATTGGCCTTTAGAAGATTAGTTAAAAAACCGAAAATTTATTCGTTTACTATAAAATTAATCTGTGAAAATCAGTGAAATCTGGCAAAAAAACGTTATCCCAAATCTGTCAAACTTCGTCACTCACCAGGCTTCTCCGAATAAGAATCTATGCTCAATAATTAGTACAAATTCGTATAATTCTTGGTTAAAAAATTAAACCCGGAAATAATCTTCCAATTCATTCAATGTGTCTGAAGAAGTTTGAAGGTCTTTGATAATAAGACCTTTTTCCATCAACAAAATTCGTGTACACACATCCGTTATATTATTCAAATCGTGGCTACTTACCAAAATGATCATCGGCTTTTTTTCATTTAATGCTTTCATCATCTGGATCAACCTTATTTGTGAAGAAGGATCGAGATTGGCAAACGGTTCATCAAGGATCATCACTTCCGGATCTTGCAGCAAACAGGCTGCTATGCCCACTTTGAACTGATTTCCTTTTGAAAGATCACGAATATATTTTCCGCTTTTTAAAATTGATCCATCAAAAAAAGTAGTGAAGCCAGCAAGCATTTCATCTACATCGGCTTTTGAGCGATTATTCAATTTTCCTACAAAATAAAAATATTCTTCGGGCGTCAGATAAGGTATTAAAAATCCTTCATCAATATAAGCGGCAGTGTAATTTTTCCAATCTTCATTTTCAGAAACATTTTTTTCATTTGATAAAACTTCTCCCCGATCCGATTTTACCAAATCAAGCAACAGGCGAAATAAAGTTGTTTTGCCCGCGCCATTATTGCCGACCAAACCGATAATTCCATTTCCTATTTCAAGATTAGAAATATTTACCGCAACTTTTCCGTTGTAGACTTTTACCAGATTATTTATTGTGATCATTTTTAAACTTTAAACTATGAGCTTTAAATCTATTTTTCCCTAAACCCTTCCAGTATTTTATATTTATGTTTTTGAAACTGCACGGTTATTTTATCTAACCACCAATCCTGCATCAGAAAACTAATGAGCCCTAAAATTGCGATGGCAATAATTCCAGACCAACTATTAATCAATAATGCAAAAGGAAGGTAGATTGCGCCGCCCACGATTAAAATCACAAATGAATACAACCATTGTGCAGCGCCAGTTCCCTGGTAATTGAATGAAGAACCTTTGCTTAAATCCAATCCTTTATAATTCCTTGTACCAATAAAACAAGTAAGAACCGAATGGATACCGATATTGAAAAGCCATGCTGCAATTAATATTGGAATCAGTTTCCAACTTAGAAATCCATAAAGCAAACTCAGCAAAAATGAGATCGTACTAAATGTGGTTAATAAATACAATTTACCCTTGAGGTATGTTTTTATATTCATATTACTTGCCATCAACCCATCAAAGTGACTGCTTTGCCATGCAAAAAGAAATTGACCATAGCTGGACATAAATATTCCGGTAATGAAAATTGAGATTAAAAGAAAAAAACCGAAATCATTTTTACTAAGGTGTTCAGGAGTAAAAAAAATATACCCATAAACAAGAAAAAAAACCGCAAGTAATAACAAGGTTCTTGGCCTTTTATTTCGCAAAATCAATTTAAGATCTATTGCCATCAAATCACCATAAACGCCAAACCTTTGCAGCCAGTTATAATCAGTTGATTTTTTTTCGCCGGATGATTTTTGCAGGTTTTCCAGGTAGAAATTCTTCCGCAAGAATTTGCTGTTGTTGTACCACGCCGCAATGGCAAGCACAATGAAAATAATGCAAAGTGCGGGAACTTTTATAACACTTGTAAACAAGGCTGACGACCAGTTTCGTAAAGAAAAGATTTGAAAATAATCAGCCGCAGCCACTAAAATAATTACTACAAAAAAACCAATCAGCCACCATTGATTCAAAATGGTTTTTCTTTTAATAAAAAGTACAAAAAAGTGGTTAAAAATAGTAAGACTGAAAATACAAACTACCAAAGCGAGTGAAACTTCTTGTCCATATTTATTGCTGATAATTGTTGTAATAAAGGGTAAAAATAAAAACAAAGGTAACAGCGTGAAAATAGAAAAAAGAGAACGGATATTTAAAAACTGAACGAGTTTATTTCGATTGATATTTTGTGTCAGGTAAGGCTGCACGGCAAGAGTTGGAAGATCCTGCAAAATAAAACGCATGATAATATCAAAAGCATAATAATAAAGAATGAATCCTAAATAAACAGAAATTATTTCTTTTCGGGGGAAGGCTTCAGATAAAATTTTATCTAAAGAGAATCCTATAAAAATAGCTGTGGCAGCGAGATACAGTACTATAAACCCGATAAAGATTTGCATCGCTACATTTCTTCCGGCGCTGCGACTTCTCCAAAATGATTTCCATTGATGTTGTAATAATGTAGAGATCACAAATTAGTTTTTGGATAAACAATAACCGCCAATTTACTTTATTCTTTTAAAAAATCATTTCTTAATTTTTCCCATTCATTTTTCAAAATGCTGTAATAAACCGTGTTACGCCGGAAGCCATCAAACATCAATGTATGGCTTCTTAATATGCCTTCAAATTGACCGCCAATTTTTTCAATCGCCTTTCGCGAAGAAACGTTTCTTTCATCTGTTTTTAATTCCACACGCTCTGCGCCCACTTCATCAAAAGCAAAATTTAGTAGCAGGTATTTGCAACTCCTGTTTAGACCTGTGCGTTGAAACTCTTTACCAATCCATGTTGAGCCAATCTCTAATCTGCTGTCAACATTTGAAATATTCATAAAGCTTGTGCTACCGGCGTAACTGTTTTTATTTTTATCAAAAATGGTAAAAGAATAACGGGTTCTATTTTCTTTTTCTTTTATGGATTTCACGACGTAATTCGTTAATAATTTTTCTGAGAAGATGGGCAAAGGAGAATATTGTAAAAGCTCTTTTTCTTCTGTAGCGATTTTCAATAAATTATTGATGTCTGAAAATTTCAATGGACTTAGAAGGACGAATGAATTTTCAAGCGTTATTTCTTTCTTATAAGGAAAGTTCATAATGAAAGTTTATGAAGAATTTTATTAAAATTATTTAGGCTGACCGAAAATAATTATTAGTTGTATTTGTTATTCTGTTTAAAAACTTTTGTAAAATAAAAGTAGACTTATTTTAAAAAAAATTTGGCATAAATAAAGTTATAGATAGTAAACAAACAAATTAAGCAATTTTTTATTTATCAGGAAAGCGGATTTCGGTAAGAATAGTTTTAGGATTTAAAAAATTTCGACAGATTATTTAAAGGACTATTCAATCTTACTTAATCAGGCTTTTCAAAACGTTTTCTTTCTCAAGCAATTTTTTAAATAAGGCAATCTGGTTTCCGGCTCTTACAAAGTTTTGACCTTCATATTCTGAGCCATAATAAATATCATTATTCAGGTAGTCGGTGAGAAATCGGATAGCCTGCATGTAGATCATAAATTTTCCCGCATAAATGAAATGCCGTTTTTCTTCTTTATTTAATTCATTTTTCATCTGTCCCATATATCCATCCCAAATGGATTTAAAATATTCTTCTCTGACATCGATTTTAGAAAAATCTTTTTCTTCTTCATTCACCGGCGACAGATAAGTGCGCATCATATCGCCGACATCGCTGATAAAATATCCGGGCATTACAGTGTCAAGATCTATTACGCACAATCCTTTATTTTCTTTATTAAATAAAACGTTGCTTATTTTGGTATCGTGGTGAGTTACGCGCAATTTAAAAGATGGATTGTTTAAAATATTTTCGTAAACATCAACCACATTTTTGTTGTCTTCCATAAACCGGATCAATCCGGTTGATTGTTGTAAACGAAGTTTATTTCCGGTCTTCAACGCGTCTTTAAACTGTTGATAGCGAAGAGAAAGATTATGAAAATCAGGAATCGTAAATTGTAATTTCTGAACCGGAAATTGCGAAAGTAATTTGGTGAATTCTCCGAACTTTTGCGCGGCCTCAAAAGCCTGTTGTGGTTTTTGAACTGTGGTGATTGTGCAGGATTCCTGTACAAAAGGAATAAGCCGGAAATAGCCACTACCGTGTATTTTAACCATCTCTTCATCGCTTTTTGTTTTTAAAGGAGCGACAAATAAATATTGGGGATCATGTTCCAAAAGGTACGCTGCTATCAACCTGACATTCGATGCAATGGCTTCTGGATTTTTGAAGACCTGGTGATTTATTTTTTGTAAAATAAAATAGTTGTGCGAATTTTTAATGCACCAGGTTGAGTTGATAAGGCCGTTATTAATCTTTACAATTTCTAACTCGGAACTGTCTAAATTGTAAGCGGAAAGTGCTTGATCCTTGGCTGTCATTCAGTGAGATTATATAACAAACTTAGGCTACTGAAATTAATTAATTAAACGCAAACGGTTGTTTCATTTGTGTAGATGAAGTTATTTTATTTTTTATTAACCACTAATTGCCCTTCTATCAAAATATTTTGGTAATCAGTTTCTATGAGCTGATCCTTTTCTTTTTTAAAAAGATCAAATAATATTTCAGCGGCTTTTTTAGCCTGTTGATATGGAAATTGCTCTACAGAAGCGAGTGGCGGAAACTCTAAATAATTAGTAAGCGGAAGATTTGCATAGCTTACGAAAGTAATGTCTTTATTAATTTTTAATTTTGCTTTTCTGGCAAAGTGAATTGCATCCAGAGCTACATAATCATTAATAATTAAAATCGCCGTGGGGCGAAGTTTCAGCTTCAATAACTTTTCCATTGCTTCATACGTTTTTTCCTGAGTCAGATCCGTAGAAACAATCAATGAAAGATCAATTTTTATTTTTTTTCTTTTCAATACTTCTATGTAGGCATTTGTGCGTTCCATACACGATTTCATTTCTTCAGGGCCATTAATTACGCCAATTCTTTTATGGCCTTTTTGAATCAAAAACTCTATTGCCAGTTTTGTTCCTGAAAAAATATCAGAGTAAACTTTATGGACAGTTGGCAGGTCAGGCACTCTATCAAAAAAAACGATGGGAATATTATATTTTCCCATGCGGGTAAAGTGGTCGTAATTTTGGGTATATTTTGAAATTGAAACGATTAAACCTTCTACCCGCTGGTTTTTCATCGCGGTGACGATTTGTTTTTCCAGCTCTACTTCGTCATGCGACTGGCCGATAAGCACGCTGTATTTATTCTGCTTTGCCACATCTTCAATACCGTTAATTGCCTGGGAAAAAAACTCTTCTTTCAGATTCGGAAGAATAACGCCAATGGTATTTGTTTTTTGTTGCTTGAAAAACAAAGCTGTTTGATTCGGTTCGTAATTTAACTCTCTGGCAAGCTTCTGCACCTGAGCAGTGGTGCGCAATCCTATGCTTGGATGATTGTGCAACGCCCGTGAAACTGTCGAAACAGAAAAATTAAGCCGCCGGGCTATTTCTTTAAGAGTGGTTATTTTATTTTCCATAAAAAAAATGAAAACCTGAATACACAAAATACGATAAATGTTGCTAAAACTACAAATGCATGACGAAACCAACCCCGCAAAAGATTATGAATATGGTTATCGCCAAAGAGAAATATAAGATCCGTTTGCACATCATTGTTTGATACAAAAGAAAATTTAGTTACAAACAAATATCGTCAAAACAATAAAGCCCGGAAACGTTGCATGCAGTAAAGCAACAAATAACTACAATTATTATTTTAGGTAGAGATTAATATTATTTAGTCTGAGAAAATTTTTATAAAAATCCGCAACCGGTTGCATTAATTTCTTCAAAAAAAAATTTAAAAATAGAGCAACCGATTGCGTAGACATTTCAAACGTTTGCGTAAAACAAAGTGCAATTTCCTGCTGCTTGAAAAGCAGCAATTCCAAAATAATAATGTCATCTTAGCATAACATTTAATTAACATTCCATCTTAATTGATTTTACAGAACAATAAAAACAAAGAATTTGAATTTCATTTTTAATGAATATTGGATTACAAAGCTTTATATGATTTTGGCATTTAATTTTTTAACTCAAAAACATCAGAAGAATTACAATTTTTTTTAAATGGAATATGCTTTCATAAATTAATGTCAGTGGGAAGTATTTCTTAATAATAACCATGATTTTTGTGCTCAGTAACATTTTTTTTCTCATCCAAATGTTTGGAACACTTTCCTGAATTCTATCCCTGTCTGAACCTATAATAAAGTATTTCAATTTTTATCACAACAAAACTTAACAGTTATGCAAATCATTCGAAAGTTATTTCTTATTCCTTTTGTTCTTATTAGTATGTTTAGTCTGGGGCAATCAAGGGTAATTAAAGGAAAAGTTGTATCATCAGAAGGACCAATATCAGGAGCATCGGTTATAATTAAAAACCAGGCAACAGGTACTGCCACCGCTAATGATGGAAGTTTTTCACTAAATGCTCCTAAGGGTAAAGTTATTTTAGTTGTTTCATCAGTAGGATATTTAGAGATAGAACGGCCGGTTGCTGAAAATGAAAATGACATTACTATAAATCTTTCTGCGGATAAGGGTAATTTGAGCGAAGTAGTAGTAACTGCCTTAGGAATTACCCGCCAGGCAAGATCACTTGTTTACGCCACGCAAACCGTAAAACCTACGGAACTTACCGGAGTAAGAGATCCGAATAACATGCTAAATTCATTGATAGGAAAGGTTGCAAATGCAGTGATTTCCCAAGGGTCAGGCGGCCCGGGTAGTGGAGCGAGGATTGTATTAAGAGGAAACCGTTCTATTCAGGGTTCAAACAATGCGCTGATTGTTGTTGATGGTGTGCCAATTGATAATAGTACTTATAGCGCTGCCGGCAGCGATTTTGGTTCAATTCAAGGTACAGATGGGGCATCCAATATAAATCCTGACGATATAGCTTCCGTTACTGTTTTGCCTGGAGCTTCTGCTGCGGCATTGTATGGTTCTCAAGCTGGTAATGGTGTAATTGTTATCACCACTAAAAAAGGAAGTAAAGATAAGATGTCAGTTAGTGTTAACTCCGGTGCTGTTTTTGAATCACCGTTTGCTCTGCCCGAAGTTCAAAACATCTATGGTCAGGGAAGTAATGGGAATATAGATTCCGCGGTAGGAACAAGTTGGGGGGCAAAAATGACAGGTCAGACTTTTACAAATTTTCTGGGCAAATCTGTTCCATATTCTCCTCAGCCAAATAATATAAAGGATTTTTTCAATACCGGACTTAGTTTAAATAATTCTATAAGTGTATCGGGCGGTTCAGAAAAAGCCCAGACTTATTTATCCTATACCAATAAAGATATCCAGGGTATAATACCTCGTAATACTCTTTTGAGCCATACGATTGACCTTCGGATTTCTAACCAAATAAGCAAAAGATTTTCTACCGACGCAAAGGTTACTTACATAAACGAAGTGATTAAAAACAGACCACGAACCGGTGAAGAAAATTCACCTGTAATAGATATTTACAGTATTGCGAGAAATATGCCTCTTTCGGATGCCAAACAATATCAATTTATTAATAATGTAGGTGTTCCTAGTCCTTATGCTAATTATCCATTAACAAATTCGGGAATTTATCAGGATCCTTATTGGATGATCTATAATTCATCACTAAATCAAACCAGGACCAGGATTATGGGATTTTTATCTGCAAAGTATTTGATAACAAATTGGCTCAGCTTTACCGGAAGGGCCAATATTGATAAGACCTTTGATAATCTTAACGCCCAGTATTACCAGGGAACAACACTTTGGGCACATACAGGAGGTTATTATCAACAGCAAAATATTGAGACAACTCAAAAGTGGTTTGATGGTATTTTTGAAGGGAACAATTCTATTACAAACGATTTAAAAATTAATTATCTTGCCGGTGTTATTTACCAGGATTCTAAATCGGATCAATTAACCAATACGGCCGATGGTTTAAATGTAACTAATAAATTTAGTTTAAACTATGCATCTAATCCATCTATAAATTCTTATGGTACGGAAGTTCAAACCCAGGCTGCTTTTGGGCAGGCAAACATTTCTTATAAAGATGCTATATTTTTAGATGCGAGCTTTCGTAACGATTGGGATTCACGCCTTGGATCCCCATATTCCTATCAATATTATTCAGTAGGAGGATCAGCAGTATTGTCGGATTTAATGAAATTACCAACCGCCATTTCATTTTTGAAGGCTAGTTTAAGTTATGCTGAAGTGGGAAATGGAGGTCAGTTCGGGTTGCTTAACAGTAGTTATGGTTATGGCCAGGGAGCAGGTAACGGATTTTTGAGTCGGAGTACAACACTTCCTTTTCCCGATTTAAAGCCAGAAATTGTAAAAAGCCTGGAGGCTGGTATTGAAGCGAGATTTATAGATGACCGCTTCGGAGTTAACGCTACTTATTATAAGAGTAATTCTTTTAATCAG
Source organism: Chitinophagaceae bacterium (assembly GCA_041691175.1). Lineage (GTDB taxonomy): Bacteria > Bacteroidota > Bacteroidia > Chitinophagales > Chitinophagaceae > Ginsengibacter. The sequence goes on along the minus strand of JBEPVG010000014.1, from coordinate 1,701 downwards.
TTGCTTCAAATACCGCTGCCAACGGCTACGGGCTATAGCTCAAAATATATCAATGCCGGAAACATTCAAAACCAGGGAATAGAAGTTGTATTAAATGCCACTCCAATTAGAACAAAAGATTTTAATTGGAATATGGCTTTAAATTTTGCGCTTAACCGCAATAAAGTAATTAAGTTAAGTCCAGATATTAAAGTGGTTTATTTGAGTGGTAGTTTTGGCCGCTCTGCTACTCCACAGGTTGCTGAAGGTGGAAGCTATGGAGACATGGTTGGTTTTCAGTGGGTAAAGGATTCGAAGGGACAACACGAAGTAGATAGCCTCGGCAGACCAGTTACCAGCAATGGTATAGGTGATCCCCAGGGGCTCATTGGAAACTTCAATCCAAAAGAAACTATGGGCTTCACGAATACCTTTAGGTACAAAGCATTTTCCCTGCGGGTATTAATGGATGGCCGTATCGGAGGTGTGATCGTTGATGGCACGGAAATGAATCTTGCCTTTAGTGGTATTCCCGACGTCACTGCCAAATTCCGTGAGGGCGGATTAAATCTAAAAGGAGTTGATGGGAATAGTAATCCTGTAAGTTCTACCATAAACGCACAAACATTCTGGCAAACTGTTTCCAACCAGCGTTATGGTACCGCTGAGTTCTTTACTTATGACGCCACTAATTTCAGGGTTAGGGAACTTTCTCTTGGATATGATATTCCTATGCACTCAAAAATGATTATCAAAGGAGCGAGGATTTCGGCGGTAGCAAGAAATGTGCTTTGGTTGTACCGTGGTAAATCGGTTTTAGATATACCTGGAATTGGAAAACGGAAGATGTCATTCGATCCTGATATGAGTCTGGGTAACGGGAACTTCCAGGGTATTTCTTATGGTACATTGCCCGCAACCCGCAGCTACGGATTTAACCTGCAACTTACCTTCTAATCTTTAAATACTAAAATAGATGAAAAATATTCAAAAAGTTTCGATGAAGAATTCCTTTTACGCACTGGCACTGATTTTCAGCATTGCTATCGTAGGGTCCTGCACAAAAAAGTATGACAATATTAATATTGATAAAAACAGTATTGCAACTTTGGGGGCAGCAGACCTTCCTTTTCTTTTTTCCCAGGCTGAGTCTACAGCACCGGGGTCCTATTGGAATTACCAGATTGCGGAAAATCTTTTTGCTGATCAATATGTTCAGTATTTTGCTTGTGAAGCTACTTATTTCCCCTCCGACAGGTTGGTAATAAGGCAAGATTGGGTTGGAGCTGCATTTAATCCAATGTATACTACCGTTGCTCCTCAATTGCAATCCATATTTGATGCAACAGATTCTGCAACCTCCGCTGAAAATGCGATGGCTCAGGTTTGGTGGGTATATACATTTCAAAGAATAACAGACTATTGGGGGCCTATACCTTACTTTTCTGTTGGGATTGCAGGTAGCTCTGTTCCTTATGACTCACAACAGGATATTTACGGGGATTTTATAAAAAGACTCGCCGGAGCTGTGGCAGTATTACACCAACACGAGGGAGAAAATCATTTTGGAAGTTATGATCTTATTTATGGCGGTGATGTAAATCGTTGGATCAAGTTTGCCAATTCACTTCGCCTTCGTATAGCAGTCAGGATGTCGAAAGTGGATCCGGCAACTGCAAAATCAGTAGCAGAAGCTGCAGTTGCCGATGGAGTAATGATGAC
>JBEPVG010000013.1:0-14004 GCA_041691175.1 Chitinophagaceae bacterium | reverse complement strand
CCGCAGAACAAACAATTAATGTCCTCAAGCAGGCATCTTCAAAAAATATTACCAGTTGCCTTGCTCTTTCTACGTGTAACCGCACAGAGATTTATGGAATCAGTAACAATTCAAATATTTTTGCAGAATTGCTTTGTGAGAATACTTCTAACAAATTAGAAGATTTTCATAATCATGGTTATGCGTATCATGGTTTAGAAGCTATTGAACATTTATTCAAAGTAGCGTCAGGGCTTGATTCGCAGATCATTGGTGATTATGAAATTTTATCCCAGCTAAAGCAGGCTACCAAAATTGCCAAAGAAAATGGATGCCTTGATAGTTTTATGGAAAGGGCGGTTAATTATGCATTACAGGTTTCGAAAGAAATTAAAACAAAAACCAAATTAAGTTCTGGAATTGTATCTGTTTCTTATGCTGCCATAGAAATAATAAAAGAAAAAATTAAAGATTTTACTAATAAAAAAGTTCTTTTGGTTGGCACAGGAAAATTTGGAAAACATATAGCCCAAAATCTGAACGATTATTTACCTGGCGCGATTATCTCTTTCGCAAACAGAACCAATGAAAAGGCTTTGCAATTGGCAGAGCAGTATGGAGCTGAGTATATTTCTTTTGAAAATTTACCTTCTGCTGCAAATGAAGCAGATGTAATTATTGTAAGCTCTGCTGCCCAAAATTATACCATCCTTGCTTCATTTTTTAGTGCCGGTAAATCGCATTTGATACTGGATCTTTCTGTTCCTCAAAATGTAGATCCTACTGTTAAAAGAATAACCGGAATCACTCTTTTAAATGTAGACGAAGTATCCCAAATACTTGATAAAACAATTGCGGACAGAGAGGCGGAGGTTCCAAAAGCTTTGACAATCATCAATGAAACGCTGGGTAGTCTTGAAGATTGGCATCGTCAACAATTTAATAATCCAATATTGCGAACAGTAAAGTCTCAACTTTTTCAAATAAGTGAAACCTATTTCAGTGAAAATAATAGCAAGGAAAATATTCATAAGGTAGTTTCCGCTCTTGCATTGCGACTGAAAGAAAATAATAATAAGGGTTGCCAGGCCTTACTCGCTTTAAACAGCTATCTTCAAATGAATTATGAAAACGCTAGTTAAGATAGGCACAAGGGAAAGTGAATTAGCAACATGGCAGGCTTCGCACGTTAAAGAACTTCTTAAAAATAATGGAATTGATTCGGAGCTAATTTTCATAAAAAGTGAAGGTGATATCAATACAGTGACTCCTCTTTATGAATTAGGTGTCCAGGGAATATTTACAAAAACTCTCGATTCAGCATTATTAGACAAACGAATTGATATTGCCGTTCATTCTATGAAAGACGTCCCTACGCAACCTGCAAATGGAATCAGGCAGGCAGCGGTTTTGAAGCGTGCTTCATACAAGGATATTCTTGTATTTAAGGGTGATCATAAAAAAATTGAAAACGAATTAAAAACAATACAATCTCCACTCAACAACCTCCACGCACCATTTACAATCGCAACCAGCAGTATCCGTCGCAAAGCACAATGGCTTCATCGCTATCCAAATCATACAATTGAAAGTATACGCGGTAATGTAAATACTCGTTTAAGAAAATTACAAGTGAACGAATGGAATGGTGTCATCTTTGCTGCCGCAGGTTTGGAACGTATTAATCTGCGCCCGGAAAATTCTATCGATCTTGATTGGATGTTGCCCTCACCGGCACAAGGAGCCATCACCATTTCCTGCAGATCTGATGACGATACGATATTCAATGTTTGCCAATTATTAAATGACAAATCCACTTTTACCTGCACAAAAATCGAACGGGAGTTTTTACGAACGCTTTTAGGCGGATGCTCAACACCAATAAGCGCTCTCGCTATTTTTGAAAAGGATAAAATTATTTTTAAAGGAAATATTTGTAGTGTAGATGGAAAACAAAAATTTGAAATAACAAAAGAAGCTTCTGTTGCCGGTACAAAGGATTTGGGAGTAATTGCAGCGAAGGAAATATTGCAAAATGAAGAAGCGAAGCAGATAATTTATGAATTAAGAAATGCAAAATAACATTCAAATATTAAGTACAAAAAAAATCAGCAATTCGTTAATCTGTACTGCTGAAAAGAATAGTATTTTTATTGATGAGCTTAATTTTATTGAAACTGAAGAAATTGATTCACCAGAAATAAAAAAAAGAATTACTGAATTATCTGAACAAAAGATTTCGGTAATTTTTACTAGCTCAAAAGCAGTAAATGCTGTCAGTAAATTTGTTTCTGCAAAAATCTTTTGGAAAGTATTTTGTATTGAACCTGCCACAAAAAGAATGGTAGAGAATTATTTTAAAAATGTTCAGATCGCAGGATCAGCACAGAATGCTGAGAAATTGTCTGACAAAATAATTCAGGATCGTTCTATAGATAGAATCGTATTTTTTTGTGGTGACCAGCGAAGAAATACATTGCCTGATAAACTTACAAACCATAAAATTAATGTTGAAGAGATAGTTGTTTATAAAACAATAGAAAAGCCGCAACTTATTTCTAAAATTTATGACGGAATTTTATTTTTTAGTCCAAGTGCTGTAAGAAGTTTTTTTTCTTTAAATAAAATTAAAAAAGCAACAGCCCTATTTGCAGTTGGAAATACAACCGCAGAAGAAATAAGATTATTTACAAAATCAAAAATCATTATTGCACAAACCCCGGATCCGAAAAAATTAATTGATGAAGTAGTAATGTACTTCAGTCCGATAAAAACTTTATAAATGCAGTTACTAAAAAATGATCTTTTATTAAGAGCCTTAAGACAGGAAAACGTAGAACGGCCACCGGTTTGGATGATGCGCCAGGCAGGAAGATATTTGCCCGAATATATAAAACTTCGTGAAAAGTATGATTTTTTCACCCGTGTTCAAACACCTGAACTGGCGGCTGAAATCACTTTACAACCCATACAACGGTTAGGCGTAGACGCAGCAATTATATTTTCTGATATTCTCGTAATTCCACAAGCAATGGGCTTGAAAGTTTTGATGGAAGAAGGTAAAGGCCCATCATTACCAAATGTTATCAAAACAGAAAATGACATTAATTGTTTGTTTACTGATGCTGTGGAAGAAAAGCTGGACTATGTAATGAAAGCCTTGGCACTCACAAAAAAAGAGTTAAATGGTGAAGTTCCGCTCATTGGATTTGCCGGTGCCCCGTGGACCATTTTATGTTACATGGTGGAAGGAAAAGGGAGTAAAACATGGGAAAAAGCAAAACAGTTTTGTTTTACTCAGCCTGAGCTTGCATACAAGTTATTGCAAAAAATTACTGACGCGACGATAAAATATTTAAAAGCTCAAACAAAGGCTGGCGCTGATGTTTTACAGGTTTTTGATAGTTGGAGTGGCTGTTTAAGCCCCGAAGATTTTAAACAATTTGCACAACCATATCTCATCCAAATTGCTGATGCTTTAAAAGATTATGCACCTGTAATTTTATTTCCCAAAGGAAGCTGGTATGCATTAAAAGAACTGAGTCAAAGTAGCGCATCAGCTATCGGAATTGATTGGTGTATTTCTCCAAAAACGGCGAGGGAAATGACAGGAAATAAAATCACTTTACAAGGAAATTTTGATCCTGCAAAATTATTATTGCCTGTTGCTGAAATTAAAAAAGAGGTAAAGAAAATGATTGATGAATTTGGTGTACAAAAATATATTGTAAACCTGGGCCATGGAATTACTCCAAATATTCCGGTAGATCATGCACAGGCTTTTGTGGATGCAGTGAAAGAATGGTGAATATTGATTGATATGAAATGGAATGTAATTTAATTAATACTTTTTTTAATGACCATTAAAGAAGATTGGATAGAATATATTGACGGGCTTCAAAACCGTATCTGTGCTGCTTTAGAAGAAATAGATGGCAGTGGAAAGTTTGTTGAAGATGCATGGCAAAGACCGGAGGGCGGTGGTGGAAAAACACGAGTAATTGCTGACGGAAATGTATTTGAAAAAGGTGGTGTAAATACATCTGTTGTTTTTGGCGATGTATCTGAGGCAATGAAAACGCAATTAAAAATTGATGGTGCAAAATGGTTTGCCTGTGGTTTGAGTTTGGTGCTTCACCCGTTAAATCCTTTCGTTCCAACAGTTCATTGCAATTACCGCATGTTTGAATTGTACAATGAAAAAGACGAAGTGATTGACCGCTGGTTTGGCGGGGGCACAGACCTTACTCCCTATTATTTATTTGAAGAAGATGCCAAACATTTTCATCAAACGTATAAAAATGTTTGCGATGAATTTGATTTAAATTTTTATCCAACATTCAAAAAAGATTGTGATGATTATTTTGTGAATAGCCACAGAAATAATGAGCGCCGGGGTATTGGAGGAATCTTTTATGATTACCAAAGGGCTAATGAAAAACACGATGTAAAGTTTTGGATTGATTTTGGTAAATCCTGTGGCGATGCATTTATTCCCTCGTATGTTCCCATTGTAGAAAAACGTAAAATTTGTTCGTTTACTGCCAAAAATAAATATTGGCAGGAAATTAGAAGAGGGCGCTATACAGAGTTTAATTTAATCCACGACCGCGGCACTTTATTTGGCTTAAAAACCAATGGCCGAACTGAAAGTATTTTGATAAGCCTGCCTCCTACTGTCCGTTTTGATTATAATTACCAACCCGCGCCTGGAAGCGAAGAAGAAAAATTGCAGAAAGTTTTTCTGAACCCGGTTGATTGGATTTGATTCATATAAAAAGAATATTATTAAACAAATTTTACTAAAATTATAAAAATGCATTTATCAAAACGGCCTAGAATTTTAAGAACCAATCCCTCAATCAGGAGCCTTGTTGCAGAAACAACACTTACTCCTGCGGATTTTATCGCACCATTATTTATTGATGAAGGTGAAAACTTAGTTTATGAAATCCCCTCCATGCCCGGCTATTACCGGCGTTCGCTTGGTGGAACTATTAAAGAAATAAAAGAATTGTGGGGAATGGGAATTAAAAGTGTTTTACTTTTTATAAAAGCGCCGGATGAATTAAAAGACAATACTGGCAAAGAATCGTGGAACCCCGATGGACTGATACAACGAAGTATCAAAGCAATTAAAGATGCGGTTCCCGAAATGGTAGTAATGACCGATGTTGCCTTAGATCCATACTCTTCTTATGGCCATGACGGAATTGTTGAAAATGGTGAAATTGTAAATGATCCAACCGTTGAGGCGTTGGTAAAAATGAGCCTTAGCCATGCAAAAGCAGGCGCTGATTTTGTAGCGCCCAGTGATATGATGGACGGAAGAATTGGTGCAATCCGCAAAGCGCTTGAACAAAATAATTTTACCAAAACGGGCATCATGGCGTATAGCGCAAAATATGCTTCTTGTTTTTATGGACCGTTCAGAGATGCTTTGGATTCAGCACCGGGATTTGGCGATAAAAAAACTTACCAGATGGATTATGGTAATCGTATCGAAGCGGTGAAAGAAGCTTTAATGGACGAACAGGAGGGCGCTGATATTGTGATGGTAAAACCTGCGATGGCTTATTTGGATATTATCCGCGAAGTAAAAAATAGTGTACACATCCCCGTTAGTGCTTATCATGTGAGCGGCGAATATGCATTAATAAAAGCCGGAGCAAAGATGGGGTGGATCAATGAAGAAAAAGCAATTCTCGAAAGCCTTACTTCTATCAAAAGAGCAGGCGCCGATTTGATTGCAACCTATTTTGCAAAAGACGCGGTGAAGTTGCTCTCGTGAGAGGTGATTGGTGAATCGTAAATAAGTTTTCCTTTAATTTTTTATTTTAATTAATTTTCAGCTCTATAAATATGAACATTTCCAAAAGCATCGAATTATTTCAGCGTGCCCAACAATCCATTCCCGGCGGCGTAAATTCTCCAGTCCGTGCTTTTAAAAGTGTTGGAGGCACACCATTATTTATAAAATCAGCAAAGGGTGCTTATCTTTTTGATGAAGATGGAAACAATTACGTCGATTACATCAATTCCTGGGGGCCGATGATTCTGGGGCATGCTTATGAACCCGTGGTAAAAGCAATCCAGGAAAAAGCAGCGGATTCCACTTCATTCGGAGCTCCTACAGAATTGGAAATTGAAATGGCTGAATTAATAAAAAGTATGGCTCCAAATGTTGATTTGGTGCGCATGGTAAGCAGCGGAACAGAAGCATGCATGAGTGCAATCCGCTTGGCGCGAGGCTATACCGGTAGAAATAAATTTATAAAATTTGAAGGTTGCTATCACGGCCATGCCGATTGCTTTTTAGTAAAAGCCGGAAGCGGAATGGCAACGCTAAATATACAAACTGTTCCGGGAGTGACGTCGGGGGTTGCCAACGACACGCTCACCGCTCCTTTTAATAATTTAGCAGCAGTTGAAAAATTAATTGAAGAAAATAAAAACGAAATCGCGGCAATCATTGTTGAACCGGTTGTAGGCAACATGGGCTGCGTTCCGCCACAGCAAGGCTTTTTAGAAGGGCTGAGGAAGATTTGCGATGAGGAAAGTATCGTTTTCATTTTTGATGAAGTAATGACTGGTTTTCGTTTAGCGCCTGGCGGAGCACAGCAAAAATTAAAAATAAATGCTGATCTCATCACTTATGGAAAAGTAATCGGAGGTGGCTTACCCGTTGGCTCTTTTGGTGGGAAAAAAGAAATTATGGAACACATTGCACCAATCGGAAACGTTTACCAGGCAGGCACTTTAAGCGGAAACCCTATTGCAATGATTGCTGGTTATACGATGTTGCAAGAACTTAAAAATAATTCTTCCATCTATTCGGAATTAGACGAAAAAACTGGTCGGATTGAAAAAAGCTTGAATGATATTTTAGCAGCAAAAAATATTCCTCATCGTATTAATCGTGTTGGAAGTATGATGAGTATTTTCTTTACTAATGATGAGGTAATTGATTTTGAAAGTGCTTCGAAAACAGATATCAATGTGTTCAATAAATTCTTTCATCACATGCTTGATCATGGAATTTATCTTCCCCCATCAGGATATGAAAGCTGGTTTATCAGCAATGCATTGTCTTCAGAAGACATCCAAAAGACTTTGGATGCAGTTGAAGATTTTAAGTTATAAAAACTTTATGTTCACAGTGAAGCAATAAATAATTCGATTTCTTATTTTGCCATCAAGGATTCCACCAATAAGTAAATTTTAATAATATCGCCCTGTTTCTAACTGCGAAAGGTGCAATCAAATAATTGTCGGTATAAACAATAAACAAATCAGACGCAGGTTTATATCGCCATTGAAATCTCGCATTGATATTGGTATTATTCAATTGCTGATTGTACTGCACATAAGTTGTAAAAAATAATTTGGTGGTTAAGGTCAAATCTACCTTTGGGCCAACCAACCAAAAACCTGTGTTGCCCCAGGGAGATGGAAGAAGTAATTCATTGTAGGATGCGCTTAAACTTAAATTCAATATTGGTTGAAAACGATAACCAATTGTACTACTCAGCGTATATTTTTGTCCTTCTGCATAATAACCTCCATACCTAAACGAAACACTATAATTAAAAAGACTTTGAGGTTTTGATACAAAATCTGCACCACCGGTTTTCCAGTAATATTTTGAACCAAAAGATAAAGAATCCTTGCCGCTGTTTGTAGGGTCAAAAGGAAAAGGAATTTTCACATAATCATCCATAAAGACTCCGGTAAGTGTCGCTTTGTTTCTGAAAGTTATTAAGTAATCCAACACATTTTCATGATCGGTTTGGTTAAATTTTTTATCAAAAAAATACGTGATATAAAATTGAGGGCCATGTGTCAAAATGCTGCCACCTTTTGGAAAAAATGTATAAGAAACCTGAGGGTCAATTTTTATGTAATTGACTCGAGGAACATAACCCACTTCCGCATTATAATTGTCACCAACCGATTCGTAAGCCGCATTTATAAGCCATTTCTTGCCTGAATATTTCAGGTTTCCGGCATTAGTCGTACTGTTTTTATTTTCACCAGGCGTAAAAGATTTCAGGAATAATAATTTTCCCGTCCAGATATTATTAGAGGAGGCCAAATTATATTCTAACCCAAGATTCCTGTTATACAAAGAATATCTTGGATGTGATGAATCCTTTCCAGGTTCATAATTAACAGATTGCTTATTGACAAAGAGCAGGTTAATATTTGACCTTGAAAAAACTCTTCTCTGTATCGCTGCCACCGCGAAGTTTTGCGCCGGCAACCCAATATCATTTTGCTTTGCTGTTTCCATGTCCATTAAAGTGACACGCCATTTTTTATTGAGGTTTCCGCTTAATCTTCCTCCATAATTAATCGGAATTCCTAATCCAATCCGTCTCGAAAAAAAAGGTCGAATATCAGCATATCCAAAGTTGTTGATCTGGTCTCCATTCTCAAGAAAAAACTGTCTTCTTTCCGGGAAAAATAATTCATAACGATCCAAATTGGTTACCTGCTGATCGACTTCCACCTGGGAAAAATCCGGGTTCACGGTTAAATCAAGATTTAATGAAGAAGAAATAGCCACTTTCGCATCCAATCCTAATTCATGTTTAAATTCAGATGGAGAAGGTGGAATTTCTTCTTTAGTATAACCGGTTAATATATGAGGAATGATAGAAACATTTCCTTTTTGAACTGCGGGAGCGTTATCCCAAACAAGCGTTCCTGTATATGCTAAAGCCGCTGTAGGAAATTGTCTAGGAACGGGTGCCCAGCTTGACTTCTCAGTAGTTCTTAAATCATTCCTGCTAAAATTTATTCCCCATTTGGTTACTCCCTTTTTATAGCGAAGTGTTTTGAGCGGAATGGCCATTTCTAAAACCCAACTATCCGCGTAATGCTTTACCGCGGAAACCCATTTATTATCCCAATTCAGGTCAACGGAACCGCCTTCATACATAAGCCCATCCCATTGCGCGTTTTCAGCGTTGGTACCAAATGCAAATCCATCTGTCTGGTCGTCAAACGGATCGATAAAAACGATGAAATTGTCATTTTTTACGAAATTAAAATCTCTTCTCAACGACTCAACCATTTCCGTTTTTCGGGGAGCGTTAAAACATTTCGCTAAAAGATACAGATTGGTTTCATCATACGTCATTTCCACTTCGGTCTGCACTTTTGCCTGGCTGGTATCCATGGGAAGAACCATAAAAAAATTCTTCGCCACATCCGCTTTTTTCCACACCGCTTCATTTGCTTCACCGTCAATTGTAATCTTTTCAGTAGTAGGAAAAATATGTAATTGAAACGCTTCGTTCTTTTTCTGAGAAAAAACGACTGTACTTATCAGAAATGTGTAAACGAAAAAGAAAACTTTTTTCAATTTTTAAAATTTTAAAATAAATATTTTGAAAACTTAATTATCGATAGAAACCGTATCATAAATCAACACTTTTTTCCACAAAGGTGAACAATCATCAACAAATTTTAAATGGATAGGATTGGTTTGATATGCTTCCTGGTCTTCTGCACTTTCAAATAACAAAAGCCAGGAAGCGGAATAACTGGTATCAATCACTTCACGGATGGTATTTGCAGGTTTGCCAATATGGAAATCTTTGATAGTTGGCGCTTTGGAAAGTTTTTTCAATCCTTCAATTAATTCTTCCAGCGCCTCTTTACTTTCAGGATTTTTCAGCCAAAAAAAAACGTGGTGAATAAACCCATTCTTTTCAATGATCATAATAAAAAATGTTGTGATAATTTTTAAAAAAATCAAACTTAATTCAATTTTTTTTGACTGTTAAAAAAATGATTCAAACGTTTCCTTACATCTTATTATTTTCAATTTTCGAAATTAAAATTCGCTTCAAAAAATGAAATACATTTAAAAGGTTTTTTTGATCCATTTATTTTTTAATTTTATAATCCTTAACTTAAAAAATTTAATATGCAAAAGCCACAATCATCAAGAAGAAAATTTATCAAACAACTTACAGGCACCACGCTCGCACTAGGTGCAGCACCATTATCCTTATTAGCTGCGAAAGAAAATTTAGAAACGCAAATTCTCCAATATCAAAAGAAATTTTCTTCTAATGACATGGTGAATATTGCAGTAATAGGAATGGGAATTATGGGAAACCATAATGCAGTTTCTTCACTTCAAGTGCCGGGAGTAAAGTTGGTAGCGGCCTGCGATCTTTATACGGGAAGGCTTGAAAGAGCCAAAGAATTATATGGCAAAGATATTTTTGTAACCAATGATTATCGGAAAATTTTACAACGTAAAGATGTAGACGCTGTGATCATCGCCACCTGTGATCAATGGCATGCTCGAATTACCAAAGACGCTTTGAAAGCGGGCAAGCACGTCTATTGCGAAAAGCCTATGATTCATTATATCAGTGAAGGACTCGATGTTATCAAGGCCCAAAAAGAGAGTGGAAAGGTATTACAGATAGGAAGCCAGTACGTCAGCAATATTGTTTTTCAAAAAGCCCATGAATTATACAAATCAGGTGAAATAGGAAAGCTAAATATGGTGAATGCGGTGTATGACCGTCAGGATGCTTTAGGCGCCTGGGAATATACCATGCCCACCGACGCATCGCCTGAAACAGTTGATTGGGACAGGTATATAGAAGGAATGAAAAAGATTCCTTACGATCCTAAAAAGTTTTTTTGGTGGAGAAATTACCGTGAGTTTGGAACTGGGGTAGCGGGAGATTTATTTGTTCACCTTCTTTCGGGCACACACGTAATTACCGAATCAAAAGGTCCGGAGAAAATTTATGCCTCTGGCCAATTAACTTATTGGAAAGATGGCCGCAACGTGCCCGACCTGATGGCGGGGATTATGCAATATCCTGAAACACCGGAGCATTCTCCGTTTCAGCTTACTCTACAAGTGAATTTCGTGAGCGGCACCGGAGGCTCAGAAACGACACGCTTTGTTGGTGATGAAGGAACCATTGTGATCAATGGAGATGGTCTTACAGTCCACCACAGTAAGATGACTGAAGCGCCTGGCATTGGCGGATGGGATGCTTTGGAAACTTATCCAGAGGCAATGCAGAAGGAATTGCTAAAACGCTACAATGAAAAGTATTCTGCCGAACAACAAAAGAGGCATAACAAACCGGATATGGTTTACAAGGCTCCCGAAAATTTTGACGCATCCCTGCAGCATCATATCAACTTTTTTGACAGCGTTAGAAATGGTAAACATGTAGTGGAAGATGGTGTGTTTGGTTTCAGAGCAGCAGCACCCGCTCTTGCGTGCAATGAAAGCTATTTTAAAAATAAAATAATCCATTGGGATCCGGTTAAAATGGAACTTAAAGAAAATTAGTTATTGATTTTATTTTTTTCTTTTTCACCAGCACATATGATTTTGTAAATCGTTTTCCTTTACAATTTTGTTAAACAATGTGCTTTCGTGGGGTTTGAAAAGGTTTTTCAAATACTTCAAGCACAGAATAGATTATCTTTATGGATAGTGAGATTTTCTTGTAAATTCAGATTCAACTTTACCCTAAAAAAAGTAAAATGGCAAACGCAGAAGAAATAAAAATCAGTTACATCGATTATGTGCTCACCAATGGGGAACCTCCAAAATCGGTGTATAATTTTGCAAAAAAATTGAAAATTACCGAGGCCGCATTTTATAAAATTTACGGATCTTTTGATGCTATAGAAAAAGGAGTATGGGAAGATCTCACCATAGCCACCATTCTTAAAATAAAAGAGCAGGAAGTGTGGCCACAATATTCTGCCCGAGAAAAAATGCTTTCATTTTTTTATAGCTTTTTAGAATTATTAAAATCGAAAAGAAGCTTCATTATTTACACCTTAAAAAAACATCCAAAAAGATTAACCGTTCCTGATGTTTTAACAGGAGCAAAATCTGAATTCCTTAGCTTTTCCGAAGATGTGATCAATGAAGGCCTTGATAGTGGCGAATTAACTGACAGGAAATTTTTCAGCAAACGTTATAAAGATGCGCTGTGGTTACAGTTCGCTTTTATCATTAATTTCTGGATGGATGACGACAGCAAAGATTTTGAAAAATCAGACGAAGCCATTGAAAAAGGCATTAATGTAACTTTCGATTTATTTCAAAGATCACCCATCGATAACCTTTTCGAGTATGGTAAATTCTTAACTCGCAACGGAAAGTTTAAAGAAAAAATGGGATTTTAATTTACGATGAAAACCCAGGAATCTATTCCAACCACGAAGGTGGGACGTTCTGCAAAATTTGTAAAAACAGGTTTTCAGATCGGTGGCAATTATGTAAAGCATTATTCAAAAAAATTATTCAATCCTGATCTTTCGCGTGAAGAATTGAATGAGGACAATGCCACTGATATTTACAAGTCATTAAGCGAGCTCAAAGGATCTGCACTGAAAATTGCACAGATGTTAAGCATGGACAAGAATATTCTTCCAAAAGCTTATGTAAATAAATTTTCTCAATCACAATACAATGCGCCGCCGCTTTCAGGGCCACTTATAGTAAAAACTTTTACAAAAAGTTTTGGGAAATCTCCTGATAAAATTTTTGACACTTTCAATCTGAATTCTACGCAGGCTGCTTCTATCGGGCAAGTGCATGAGGCTACCTTAGATGGTAAAAAACTGGCTATAAAAGTTCAGTATCCGGGTGTCGGTGATAGTATTTCTTCTGACCTTAAATTGGTAAAACCTATTGCCTTCCGTCTTATAGGAATGAGTGAAAAAGAATTGAATATCTATATTAAGGAAGTAGAAGAACGTTTGCTCGAGGAGACTGATTATGAACTGGAAGTTCGGCGTTCTATCAAATTTTCGAAGGCTTGCAGTCAATTAAAAAATACCGTTTTCCCCACCTATTATCCCAAACTTTCTTCGTCCAAAATTATTACAATGGATTGGATGGAAGGACTTCACCTCAAAGAATTTCTCGCTACCAATCCTTCTCAAAAATTGAAAAATAAAATCGGGCAGGCACTGTGGGATTTTTATAATTTTCAGCAGCATGAAATGAGAGCAGTTCATGCAGATCCACATCCTGGAAATTTTTTAATTACTCCTGATGAAAAACTGGCGGTCATAGATTTCGGCTGCATCAAAGAATTGCCGGAAGATTTTTATCAACCATTTTTCGGTTTGATCTTCCCCGATATGATGACAGATAAACCCGCAACAATAAAGGCTTTCAGGCAATTAGAAATGATTCAACCCAATGACAATAAAAAGCAAATTGAATTTTATTATGAAGCCTACAAAGAAATGATCTCTCTTTTTGCTCTCCCCTATGTTAGCAAAATTTTCGATTTCAGCAAACCGGAATTCTTTGAAAAATTATATGCGTGGGGTGAAAAAATCGGGAAAATGCCCGAGTTTAAACAACCACGCGGAGTTAAGCATTTCATTTATGTAAACAGAACTAATTTCGGTTTATATACTTTGCTGAATGAACTAAATGCTACTGTAAAAACCGATACTTATCAGCCACACTTTGAAAAGAAAAAAGTAGGGTTAAAATAAAAATCCACATTATTTGTTCGTTTACTGCTCCTGGTTTTAAAAAGAAGACCTTACTTTTATAATTTTAAAAAATTCTTTTCACTAAAAATTTTCAAATGAATAATGTAAAATTATTGCCACTGCTTTTTGTTTTTACTTTCATAAATGTTAGCATTTTTGCGCAACCTATAACTTCGGGACAGATAGACGCTTTGGTTGAGAAAACTATAAAGACTTTTGATGTTCCCGGAATTGCAGTAGCAGTGGTAAAAGATGGAAAAATCATTCATGAAAAGGGATATGGCGTCACTTCTTTAAATACCATGGAAAAAGTGAACGAGCATACGAGATTTGGAATCGCCTCCAACAGCAAAGCCTTTACCGTGGCGGCTTTAGGAATTTTAGTGGATGAAGGAAAATTAAATTGGGATGATAAAGTAACCAAGTATATTCCAGAATTCAAATAGTATTCTCCGTATGTTACAGAAAATTACACCATACGCGATTTGAAAACTCACCGAAGTG
>JBEPVG010000012.1:0-14491 GCA_041691175.1 Chitinophagaceae bacterium | reverse complement strand
AACGTCTTTTATTTCTACCCCATAAGCGCCTATATTTTGCATAGGAGAAGCACCCACATTTCCCGGAATAAGCGAAAGATTCTCTACGCCACCGAAATTATTATTTACACAGAACATCACAAAGTTGTGCCATCCTACGCCGGCTCCTGCATTTATAAAAATAAATTCTTCATCTTCCTTAATAATATTAATTCCTGAAATCTCATTCTTCAAAACCAATCCGTCAAAATCTTTCGTAAACAAAATATTACTTCCGCCCCCAAGTATCATTTTTGTTAAAACTGGTTTTTCGTCAAGATATTCTTTCAGTTCTACTTCGGAAAAAAATGTTGCAAAAGATTTTGCAATGGCCGGCAGGCCAAAGGTGTTATATTTCCTGAGTGAATAATTTTCATGAACTTGCATAGATTAAAATTACCGGTAAAATACCAAATATGAATGAACAAACTGCTGTTGTTATTGGCGCAACAGGATTAACTGGAAATTTAGTTGTTGAGGAATTATTAAAAGATAATAATTTTAAAATGGTCCGGATCCTGGTAAGAAGAAGTGTAAATATTATTCATCCAAAACTTAAACAGGAACTTGTAAACTTTGATGATATTAATGATTACACAAAAAAATTTGGTGAAGGCGATGTGATATTTTGTTGCATTGGCACTACTCAAAAAAAAGTAAAAGGTGATAAGCTTCTATATGAAAAAATTGATTTCGGCATTCCGATAAATGCAGCCCGGATAGGCATTTCAAAGGGTTTTACAAAGTTTCTCATCATTTCTGCCATCGGAGCAAATGCAAATTCTTCAAACTTTTATTTAAGATTAAAAGGTAGAACAGAAAATGCGTTAAAAGAATTTCCCTTCTATAATCTCAGTATTTTTCAACCATCCATTATAAACGGAAGCAGGAATGAAAACCGCACCGGTGAAACAATTGCACAGACAGTCATGGACATTCTCTCATTTATGTTTGTTGGGCCTTTAAAAAAATACAGAGCAATCGGTGCAAATAATATAGCAAAGGCAATGGTTCGGGCGAGTAAGCTACAAAAAGGTGTTAATTATTATCGTTTCGATGAAATAATGGAGCTTGCAAGGGATTAAGAATGGATGAACTTTAGAGAATAACGATCATGCATATACGAAAATAATTAAGATATAAATTACTACTCCGATAAAATATGAAATAATAAGAATTTCCTTTTTTGGAATTGTCAAAAAGGTTGTTATAGTAAACAAACAATTATTGAAGATTTCTATTTTCTGATTGGTAAATTAAAATGGATCTACATCTGAGATAACTACAACGCTTTTAAATTTCTTTTCTGTTTTCAGAAGATTAATATGGTTGTTGATCACTTTCTTTTGCATTTTTAAATGGGCAGCATCCTGTCCGAGTTTGATCAATATTTCCATCAGGAACATATTTCTTACCCGATTAATAATCGGCGCTGCCGGACCAACTAAATGCTCAAAATCTTTTTGCAAAGAATTCGCCAGAATATCAGCCGCCTCAAAAACGTTTTCTTTAATAGCATGTTTCAATGTGATACGAATCAACCGGCTAAATGGCGGATAAAAAAATTGTTTTCGCATGTCCATTTCAAAGCCATAAAACTTCAGGTAATCATGTTGCTGCACAAATAATAATACCGGGTGATCAATCTTCGAAGCCTGAATAAGCACCAGGCCTCTTGTGGCCTTGCGGCCTGCTCTTCCGCTCACCTGTTCCATTAATTGAAACGCTCTTTCATTCACCCTGAAATCAGCAAAAGTTAACAAGCCATCTGCATCAAGCACCCCGACCAAACTTACGTTTTCAAAATCCAAACCCTTTACAACCATTTGCGTACCGGCTAAGATATCAATGCGATGTTGCTCAAATAGTTTGATCAAAGTATCATGTGCATTCTTTCCTTTTACCGCATCTACATCCATTCTTGCTACCCGGTTATTGGGGAAATCCTGTGTTAATTCTTCTTCAATTTTTTCTGTTCCAAAATTTTTTTCCATCCAGTTTACACTTCCACATGCAGGGCATGAAACGAGCTTGGGATACGTTTTCCCACAATAATGGCAATGCAGTTTATTAGAATATTTATGCAGCGTTAATGTAACAGAACAATTTTCACATTGTGGAATAAAACCGCAGGTTCCGCAAATTAAAAATGGCGCGTAACCCCGACGGTTTTGAAAAAGAATTACCTGTTTGTCATTTTGTAATGCAACTTCAATTTCCGATTTCAATTGCGGTGAAATCATCACTTTTCCTTTCTTAGAAGCAGCAACAGTTTTAGTATCTATAATTTTTATTTCTGGCAATTGTGTTCCTCCAAACCTTTCATTTAGGGTTACCAATCCGTATTTATTTTTTTGCGCATTATAATAGCTTTCCAATGATGGCGTTGCGCTTCCCATCAAAACTTTGGCATTAAAAAGAGAAGCGTAAAAAACAGCTGCATCGCGCGCATTGTAGCGTGGGGCCGGATCCTGTTGTTTAAATGACGGATCATGTTCTTCGTCAATTACAATCAAACCAAGTTCTTTAAACGGAAGAAATAAAGCGCTGCGGGCACCGAGAATAATTTTTAATTCTCCTGTTTTTATTTTATTCCAGATCTCTATTCTTTCATTATTATTGAATTTAGAATGATAGATCGCGATGTTTCCTCCAAAATAAAGTTGCAATCTTCGTATGATCTGTGCGGTTAATGTTATCTCCGGAAGAAGATATAAAACCTGCTTTCCTATGCTCACAAATTTTTCAATTTGCTTTATGTACAATTGCGTTTTACCGCTGCTGGTGACTCCATGAATCAAACAAACCTCTTTTTTTTGAAAAGCGAGATCTATTTCATTTAATGCTTTCTTTTGCGATTCATTCAATTGAAAATTCAATTCCATTTTTTTAGGAAGAGATTGGATACGATCCATACTTCTTCTTTGAACAAACAGAATTTTTTTATCTGTCAAAGATTTTAATTGCGTTGCAGTTGCCCCTGATTTTTTTAAAAGTTGTGTTTGGGACACTTCACCTTCTGTTTTTGAAAGATGTAAAAAGCTTAATAATAATTCTAATTGTTTTGGCGCTCTTCCAAAATCATCCATCAACTTACTTAACTTTTCGTCGGAAGAAAATTCTGGATTCAGCAACACAAAATTTTCTTTTTTCTCTTTGTATTTGTCGGTAAGTGACTCCCAGATAAAACAAACCTTTTTTTCGATCATTCTTTTTATCAGGGGATAAACATGAATGATATTGGCAACCTGCTGCACTTCTGTAATCTTCAATTCTTTTTTTATCAGTAACGCTTCTGCAAGCAAATATTCTTCATCATCAAGCGAAGAGAAATCCTCTCCGTATTCTTCGTTAAAAATCAGAATTGCTTCGCTGCTGAGTTTTAAATGCGTTGGAAGTGCCGCTGCCATTACTTCTCCTTCACTGCACATATAATATTCACTAATCCACTTCCACAGTTGCAATTGCTTAGGATAAATTACCGGTTCGTCATCTATCACATTTAAAATTTCTTTTGTTTCGAAAGGTGGCTTTTTTTTGCTGATAGATTTTATGATTCCGGAATACTTTTTATTTTTTCCAAAAACAACTTCTGCACGGCTTCCGATTTGTATTTTATTTACTAATTTTCCGTGAACAGAGTACGTAAAAGTTTTAGGAATAGCCAAAGGTAAAATCACTTCAACCCATACGCTTACGGGCTCTTCAATTTCATTGAATAAATTATTTGATGTAGAATTTTCAATAATCATTCATGCAAATATATTGAGTGTGAGTGGATAAGAAAATTAAGGCCATTCTGGAGTTTAAAACAAAATTTGTCCGAATATATTTTGATATAATACTTTCATTTTTCAATCCAGCTTGCATCATATCTTTTTAATGCTTCCTGCATTTGATTATATATTTTTTCTTTTAAATAGGGAACCTGGTTAATGCTTAATCCTTCAGTAGATGTTTGTGAAAGATAGACTGCGCGGCATTTTCCGGGATTTAAAGAAAAAATACTTTTATAATTCAGGCGGTCATAAGTATCTAGAAATAAAATTGGTTGAATGGGCTTTTGTGTTTCAATAGCAATTTTGAAAGCGCCATCATAGAAACTTTTTAATGGCTGATGAGTCATATTAAAAGTTCCTTCAGGACATATAAAAACAGAAATTTTTTGATGAATAAATGAGATTAATTTCTTGATACTTTTTGCGCGTTCAAGTGTATTTTTTCGGTCAACTGAAACAGTCCCTCTTTTATAAATGGATCCAAAAACCGGGATCTTATTCATTTCTGATTTCCCAAGAATCCGAATATGTTTATGCCTGATCACTTTCATCATCATCGGAATATCGAGATATGAAATGTGGTTACTTACAAAAATATATTCTGCATCGTTGTTGTAAGTTTTTTCATAAATATTTTGATGTTTTATTGCCAGCATAAAAAAAAATGCATCGGCCCAAAATCTTGAAATTATGTAAATAAGATTTCCACCTTTAACTGGTTTTTCTAAAAATGCCCATACAAATAAGGGAAGCAGAATAAACATCCAAAGTAAAAAGACCACAAAACCATAAATACTGAAAAAAAACCTACAAACTTTATTTAAAAGATTCATAGCATGAATTTAATGAATGAAGTGGTAAAAGGCAGCTTAAATTTGAAAAATTAATATCCCTTGCTAATTGTATAGCAAGATATTATGTAAAAGATTGAAGAATTAGATTTTTAAATGATTGTTGCGTATATAAATACTTAAAATTACCTTACATTTGCACTCCAAAAAATTGGAAAATTATGTTTGCAATAGTAAGAATCGCCGGTCAGCAATTTAAAGTTACACCAGGCCAAAGTTTATATGTTCCACATCTTTCGGGAAAACAAGGTGATGAAGTGGAATTTTCTGAAGTTCTTTTACATGACGACAATGGAAAAATTTCTGTTGGTGGTGATGCGAAAGTAAAAGTAAAAGCAGAAATTATGAATGAATTAGTTAAGGGAGAAAAAGTCATTGCTTTTAAAATGAAAAAAAGAAAAGGCTTTAGAAAAAAACATGGCCATCGTACACAATACACTCACATAAAAGTGACAGAAATCGCATAAGCATTACCGTTATGAAATGAGAAATAAAAAAATGATTTTCATTTCGGGAAATTCTCAATTTTAAATTAAAAATTATGGCACATAAAAAAGGTGAAGGTTCTGTGAAAAACGGACGCGATTCACAAAGTAAAAGATTAGGCGTAAAAATTTTTGGTGGTCAGGCTGCAACTTCTGGAAATATTATTTTGCGTCAGCGCGGAACGGTTTATCATCCGGGAAAAAATGTTGGACTTGGAAAAGACTTTACCATCTTCGCAACAATCGATGGAGTTGTTGAATTCAGAAAGACAAAAGGTGATAAAACAATTGTTTCTGTCAACGCTACAGAAGCAACTGCATAAAAAATTTTTCAAATAAGTTTTGACAGTTAACAAAATGTTTTTATTTTTAGTTTTTATTTACTAACAATTAAATTCTAAAAACATGGCAACTGCAAAAAAAGCCGCTCCTAAAAAAGCTGCTGCAAAAAAAGCCGCTCCTAAAAAAGCCGCTGCCCCAAAAAAAGCCGCTCCTAAAAAAGCCGCTGCAAAAGCCGCTCCTAAAAAAGCTGCTGCAAAGAAAGCTGCTCCTAACAAGGTGGCTGCTAAGAAAGCTGCTCCTAAGAAAAAATAGAATTATTTTTCTTGCAGATAATT
Source organism: Chitinophagaceae bacterium (assembly GCA_041691175.1). Lineage (GTDB taxonomy): Bacteria > Bacteroidota > Bacteroidia > Chitinophagales > Chitinophagaceae > Ginsengibacter. The sequence goes on along the minus strand of JBEPVG010000012.1, from coordinate 8,741 downwards.
TAAAGTCCCGAAATTTTCGGGACTTTTTTAATTTTACAATGCAGTATGGCAAAGGGTTTAATTAATCGTTGCTTAAAATTATTAACTTCTTAAAATTATTTAATTTTTGGTTTTTTTTTTTTTTTTAAAAAAAAATGAAAAAAAAATCCGATTATTTTTAAACGCTTCAGACGGGTGAATATATAACACGTAGATTTTTTGTATCCAAAATCCATTCAATTCTGTGATATAAATTTGTGTAACTAACGGTTGACCTATAAACGCTTTTTAAAAAAATATAAAATAAAATATTTACGCTCATAAAAAATAAAAAATAAAAAATTTAATTTTTAAAAAAATAAAATTGTTTGCTGATTTAATTTTAAAAACAGTGAAATTGATTTTTAAAATGTTAAATATTGGAATCGTGAAGAAAAAATAATTAAGAAAAAATGTTGTTTAAATTTTACTATGCTTCAACAAAAATTGATTGGTTCTTTATGAAAGTTTTGAAATTAAACTAAAGAATGTTTTACTAATCATCCTGCAAGTTTTATTTATTTGCCAGAAGAAAATTATTTAAGGAAAAAAATTTCAAAATTGGCAGTACGGATGATGATGAAATTAGTTTAGAATTATTTAATCATAGGTGTTTTCCAGTATAAAAAAATAGATTATTTATTTGTTTACTGATAACAATTGTCCTGAAGAATTAGTAATAAATCCAGTCAATCAATAACCCTGGAAGAACGCCTAAAAGAATGATTAATGCAGCGGTGATAATCAGCCAGAATTTGAATGTATTAGAAACTTTAATTTCATCATTTACGCCGTGTACAGGATCTTTAAAATAGATAGCCTGGATTACTTTAAAATAATAAAGTGCGCCGATTGCCGCGCAAATTACGCCAAGAACGACCAGCCATAATTGATGTCCGTCTTTTACGGCTGCCATTAATACATAAAATTTAGCCGTAAAGCCGGCGGTCAGCGGAATTCCGGTTAATGATAAAAGAAAAATAACGGAAGCTAAAGCAAGAAGTGGTTGCTTTTTGCCGAGGCCATTAAAACCTTCAATAGAATAATCTGACATTTTAATAATTACTGCGAAGATTCCTATAGTTGCGATACTATAAGCCGCGGCATATAAGAGTAGTCCTTCCTTGGCTGTATTGTTCAAAGCAAAAAGCGCAAACATCATGAAACCCGCGTGGGAAATGCTTGAATATGCTAGCATTCTTTTTACACTTTTTTGGAAGACGGCTGTTATATTCCCGATTAATAATGTTGCTGCCGTTATTACAACTATCAACATTTGCCATTGATACTGCATTTTACCGAAAGAAGTTTGGAAAAGGCGGAAGAAAGCAACGAACGCGGCAACTTTTACTATCGTCATCATAAACGAGGTAACTACCGCAGGCGCGCCGTCATAAACATCAGGCGCCCAGAAATGAAAAGGCGCAGCTGAAACTTTGAAAGAAATACCAACCATAATTAATACCAATCCTGCCGCAATTAAAACCGGAAGGTTTCCGGTTCCTAAATTTATAGCATCAATATAAAAAGATCCCAGCGTATTTCCTCCATAAACCAAAGCAATTCCCATCAGCAGAAGGCCCGTAGAAAATGCGCCCATCAAAAAATATTTCAAAGCAGCCTCATTGCCTTTTAAATTATGTTTGTCACTTCCCGTTAGTATGTACAAAGGAATGGATAAAATTTCGATTCCTAAAAATAGCAACAACAAAGTATTGAATGAAGATAAAATCGAAGCGCCACATAATACAAAGAACATTAAGCTAAAATATTCAGAAACATGAAGTCCGATTTTTTCAAAATCTTTGCCATTTAAAAGAAAAAATAATAAAGTACAGATCAAAATAATGGAATTAAAATGCAATCCAAATGAATCAAACTTCAGCATTCCTTTGGTATCTATTTTAAAAACAGAATGGCCAAAAAATTCAAAAATATTTGCAACCAAAATAATGATGATACCCGCAATGGCCCAATATTTTGGGGTGGTGTTTTTTTTAAAAAAAACTCCTCCAAACATCATTATTACTCCCCAAAGCGCCGTTATTATTATTGCATTCATAATGTAATCCCAACACCCAAAGTGTTTATTTTATTTTATTTAGAAAACTGATTTCAAATTATTTTTACCAAAATTATTTTAGCGGAATCCTGTTTAAAATATCTGTAACCGTTGACTGAGTCAAATGAATTACAGGTTCAGGATAAATTCCTAAAAACAAAATCGCGATAACAAGAACAAATAAAACGATTCCCTGACCTGTGCTCATTTTCTTCGCTTGTTCTGCCAGGGCATTTGCTTTACCAAAAAAAGTTTTTTGCACCATTGACAACATATAAACTGCTGAAAGAATAATTCCAAGGGTCCCAAAAACACCAAACCAGGTATTAAAATCAAACAATCCATTCAACATTAAAAATTCACTTACAAATGAATTGGAAAGCGGAAGTGCAATATTTGCAAATGCAATAATCACCAGGAAAATAGCCAGTGCCGGCGATTTTCCTGCAAGCCCGCTCAACTCCGAAATCTTTCGTACACCGGTTTTCTTTTCAATTATATCAACCACAATCCACAAGGCAAGAATATTAATTCCATGATTCAGCATTTCAAGCATTACGCCTTGTAAACTCAAATTATTTGCTGCAAAAATTGCTGCACTCATTAATCCCAAATGCGCGATGGAAGTCCATGCAACAAATCTTTTCAAATCATTTTGATATAAGGCAATGCAACTTGCATAAATAAGTCCGATGAGGCATAGGACCATTACCAGATGGTCGTATTTTGCAACAGCTGCTGGGAAAATCGGAAGTATCCAACGAATGATTCCAAAAGCGCCCATCTTTACCATCAGCCCGCTCAATACCATTACGGAAGGATAATTTGATTGCTCATAGACATCTGGTTGCCATGTGTGAAATGGGAAAATTGGAATCTTGACAGCAAAAGCAATGAAGAAAAGCCAAAACAACCAATCCTGCTGCCCAGGCGATAGCACTGCATTGTAAAATGCATTTATTGAAAACGAATGAGCCGAATCTCCGGAAACGGCAGTTGTATGAACATATACAAAGATTATCCCGACAAGCATCAACAAGGAACCTAAAAATGTATAAACGAAAAATTTAAAAGTAGCGTGAATTCTTTTTTCACCTCCCCATCTGCTGCATAAAAAATATATTGGAATCAAAGCAAGTTCCCAGAAGAAATAAAACAACAACGCGTCTGTTGCTACAAAAACCCCCATAATTCCTGCCTGCGTAAAAAGCATTAATGCAAAAAAAGCATTTGAATTTTTGAATTCCGATTTGTAAGTTGCTGCAAAAATTAGCGGGTAAGAAAATGAAGTTAGAAATGTGAGCAAAAAGCCCATGCCATCAAGACCAACTGAAAAACTGGAACCAATGTAAGGCATCCAAACGTAAGAGACATTATTATAATAAAAAAACTCGGGATGATTCGCTACATCTGTATAACATAAGCTGATAACAGAAATAACCAAAGTAGCAATGGAAGATAAAAGCGCGAACATCTTTACGCTTTTTCCATTCTTAATAAAAATAGCAATGAGTCCCGTAATAAAAGGTATCCAGATCAACAATTCAGGAAAAGTATAGTATGTACCCAGCATTAATATTATTTTGTAAACAATTGAATAATAAATAAAATCAACAATCCTATAACCATCAATAACAGGTAAGAACCCACCTGTCCGCTTTGTAATAATCTCAATTGACGGCTTCCATAATTTACGCTTCTTCCCACGCCATTTACAATTCCATCAATTCCTTTTTTATCAAAAACATTATTTAAAAAAGCACCCAATGCACGATATGGCTTTACAAAAAGCATCTCATAAGCTTCATCAACGTAAAATTTATTTTTAATTGCTTTTACAAAACCATTATGAGAAACAACAGTTGACGGAGTGTAATTTTTAAATGTAGTATATGCCCAAATTGAAACGATAATCATCAGCACCGCCGAAACAATTATTAAGATTAAATCTGTCTGATGCGGTACCTTGTTTTCTGTGATAAACCTTGTGGAATGAGCAAAAACAGGGGATAAAAATTCATCAAATTTATTAGCATTTTTTATGAATACTTCCGGTATTCCAATAAATCCACCAATTGTAGAAAGAATGGCAAGAATAATCAATGGAACCGCCATCGTTGCAGGACTTTCATGAATATGGCGTTCTTGTTCGGCAGTTCCACGGAATTTCCCTTTGAAAGTCATGGCTAATGCGCGAAACATGTAAAAAGCTGTAAGCAAAGCGCCACCAACACCAAGGACATACAATAAAGGGCTTTGAGCGAATGTTGCCGAGAGAATTTCATCTTTTGAAAAGAAACCGGAAAATGGAGGAATACCCGCAATAGCAAGTGTCGCGATAAAAAATGTAATGTAGGTAACTTTCATTTTTTTGCCCAATCCACCCATTTTTGTCATATCCTGCTCGCCGCCCATTGCATGAATTACAGAACCTGCCGCAAGGAATAAAAGTGCTTTAAAAAATGAATGAGTCATCACATGAAAGACTGCTGCAGAATAAGCGCCTACCCCCAAACCCAGAAACATGTATCCCAACTGGCTTACGGTAGAATAGGCCAGTACTTTTTTAATATCATTTTGTTTCAAAGCTATTATGGCTGCGAAGATGGCTGTTGCAAGACCAATACCTGCGACAACGGCTAAGGTAACAGGAGCGAGTGAATATAAAATATTACTACGTGCAATCATGTAAATGCCTGCTGTAACCATTGTAGCGGCATGTATCAAAGCCGATACCGGTGTAGGTCCAGCCATTGCATCGGGAAGCCACGTATATAAAGGAATTTGCGCGCTTTTAGCAGCAGCCCCCAGAAAAAATAATAAAGTTATTCCAACAATTACGGGAGAATTTATCGCGGAAAGAGCAGTGATGATTCCACTTTGTGCATTAAAAAGTTCATGATAAGAAATTGTTCCGTAAGAAGAAATTAGCCAGAATATTGCCAAAAGAAATCCAACATCTCCTATTCTGTTCATGATAAATGCCTTTTTGCCGGCGTCGTTATTTTCATGGTCTTTAAACCAAAATCCAATCAGTAGATAAGAGCATAGACTTACTCCTTCCCAGCCAATGTACATAACCACGTAATTGCCGCCCAGCACCAGTATCAGCATCGAAAATACAAATAAATTCAGGTAAGAAAAATATCTTCCAAACCCCGATTGGGTTTCATCTTTCATGTAAGAAATAGAATAAACATGAATTAAAAAACCAACTCCTGTAATGATTAAGAGAAATAGAGAAGTAAGTTGGTCCACCTGGAATTCAAATGGGATAATTAATTTGCTTACATGAATAAAATTGAAATAATGAATGTTCTGAGTAACGAATCCTTCTTTTGAAACCTCGAAAAAAATCAAAACGCTGATGCAGAATGAAATAAAAACCACTGCACTTCCCAAAATTCCGACCATGGTTTTTGAAAGCGTATTTCGGGCAATGCCATTAATCAAACATCCAATTAAAGGAAGAAGAGGAACAAGATAAATAAGTTGAATTGCATCCATAAGCCAAACTTCGGCAGCGTTTAAAATTTTAAAATATTTTTTTCATTTCCATACTTATGAAAATGACTAATTTTTTAACCTGTTTAAAAAATTGATATCAATAGAACGGGTATTTCTGTATAGTAGTACGATGATAGCCAGTCCCACACTCACTTCTGCGGCTGCAACAATCATAATAAAGAATACAAAAATTTGCGCACCTGATGCCATTGAATAGCTAAAAGCGTTTATACCAGCCATGTGCATTTTTGAAAAAGCCACCAGAATCAAATTGACTGAATTGAGCATTAATTCAATACACATAAAAACGATGATTGAATTACGCCTGGTGAGCGCGCCGATGATGCCAATGCAAAACAAGGCCAACGACAAAAATATATACCACTTAATCTCCATGATTACAATTTTACGTACAAACCAATTCCTGCAGTATTTGATGCAGGGCCTATTGAAAAAATATCTTTAATTTTCTTAGCTGCGATTCCATTGAAAATATCCACTGCTTTATAAGATGCGCCTTTGGTCAAAAATTTTACTATTAATCCTGAACCAATTGCGCCAATTCCTGAATACAAAGCCCCGTTATAATCCTGTGCACTTACAGATTTTTCTGTTTTTCTTACAAGGCTGTAAACGGCAATAGCCGCGCCTGCATAAGCAGCTGCTTTATATATTATTCTTCCGGTTTTGAAGGTGTTGAATAATTTATTTACATTATCATTTTGTTTGAGCCCAAGAATTTCTGCGACTTTATTTATCTTCTGAATCGGAGTTCTTCCTAAAGAAAATTTTGGAGCGAAACCCTTTTCTACATGCATGACCTTACCAAGAATATCTTTAAGATCTAAATTGTGTAAATCAACCTGCGCAACAGATTTTTCTGCAAATAACGAAGCGGTGAACACCAACAAAATTATTGTCAATAATCTCATATACTGTTTTTTACGGGATCTTTTTTACCAATTAAAATGGCGCCAATCATTGCACTTAAAAATAATACACTGCTTATCTCAAATGGAACTACATATTGATTGAATAAAGCTTTGCCAAGACTTTCTGTAAGGCCAACGTTAGTGCCGGCTCTCATGATTGTGTTGGCAGAATCAGAATGAGAAAGTGCTGCAACCAATACAATCATTAAAGTAAGACCTGAAATGACTCCGGCTAATTTCATGTAAACATTTTTCATCGGTTCAGTTTCAGCATTCAAATTCATGAGCATAATAACAAAAAGAAATAAAACCATGATAGCGCCGGCATACACAATAATATTTACAATGGCGAGAAATTGAGCATTCATCAAGATATAATGCCCCGAGATTGCAAAAAATACAATGATGAGACAAAGTACACTATAGATGGGGTTTTTGCTGGCAACTACTCCAACAGCGCCAATTAAAGCCAGCGCAGATAAAAACCAGAAGAGGATTTGTGTGATCTCCATTTCGATATTTCGTTTCTATGTATGTTGTTTTCTATTTTTTAAAATGGAAAACTTAATTATTTCTTTGTTTACTGTTCAACCTCTTTCTTAAATTCCAAAATAGAAATTTCAATTATTTATTTGTTTACTGAAACTCTAACCTTTTGATCTTTCAGAAACTAACTGAATTTTCCCGGCGTTTTTATCAATGTTCATTTCCGTGTCCCTGCGGATGAGCTATTCTACTACCTTTTGCTTTTGCAAAACCTTCGGGATCGGCTTTTGGATCAGGAATCAATAGTTCTTCTTTTCCATAAATAAATCCTTTTCTCTGGAAATTTGCCGGGGCAAAAGTTTCGGTTAAATAGACTGCATCTTTCGGGCAGGATTCTTCACACAAACCACAGAAAATACATCTCAGCATGTTGATCTCATATTTTGCTGCATATTTTTCTTCCCGGTACAAGTGTTCTTCTCCTGGCTTGCGTTCAGCACATTCCATTGTGATGGCTTCTGCCGGACAAGCCAAAGCGCATAACCCGCATGCAGTGCAGTTTTCACGGCCTTCTTCATCTCTGTTTAAAACCTGTAGTCCACGGAAAACCGGACTAAATGGCCTTGTTTGTTCGGGGTAATTAATCGTTACTTTCTTCTTGAACATGTGTGTAATCGTAATCGCCATGCCTTTGAAAATCGCCGGTAAATATATCCGTTCCCAAATAGACATTTTCCTTCTGTCAACCGGTTTCATTCTATTTGTTAATGCTTCCATTTTCACTATTTTTAATCTGGCCTTCTACTACTCATTCGCTGCAAAAATATCGTTAAGTTTTAGAAATGCCAGTGATTTTGTTTTAATAAAATTAATGCGCCGGTTACCAGCATATTAAAAAGAGATAACGGCAATAAAATCTTCCATCCAAGGTTCATCAATTGGTCGTAACGGAATCTTGGAACGGTCCATCTTACCCACATAAAAAGAAAAATAAAGAAAGATATTTTTGCAAAAAATACCGCGCCTTCTATTATGGTTACCCAGTTTTGCCCAATTGTATGAATCAGGTTTGCATCATTTACAAAAGGAATGTCGTATCCGCCAAAATATAATGTAGTCATTACGGCGCCGCTCAAAAACATATTTACATATTCGGCAAATAAATAAAAACCCAATTTCATGGAAGAGTATTCTGCATGATAGCCGCCCATTAATTCATTTTCTGCCTCTGGCAAATCAAAAGGTGTACGATTGGTTTCAGCAAAAGCACAAATCAGGAAGATTAAAAATCCCAGAGGTTGAAGGAAAATATTCCAGGTGAGGTCCTTTTGTTGAGCCACCATTTCATTCAAGCTCAATGTTCCGGTTACCATTAATAAACCAATCAACGCGATTCCGAGAGCCAGTTCATAACTGATTATTTGGGAAGCAGCACGCATGGCTCCCAGCAAAGAAAACTTATTATTACTTGCCCAACCGCCAATCATAATTCCATAAACGCCTAAACTTACCACACCAAAAATGTATAAAATCCCGATGTTGACATCAGCAATCTGCAAAGTAACATCTTTGCCAAAAATATGTAACTTATCGCCCCATGGAATTACGGCGCTCACCATGATTGCAGTAAGCATTGAAAGAATAGGACCAAGAATAAATAAGAATTTAGATGAAAAATTTGGAACGATTTCTTCTTTAAAAAATAATTTCATTCCTTCGGCCATGGGTTGAAGAAT
>JBEPVG010000011.1:0-14600 GCA_041691175.1 Chitinophagaceae bacterium | reverse complement strand
GCGCCTGATGCATATACCGTAATGATCTGCAAGGCAGTTGCACAATTTGCAGGAGAGCCATTGTCGCAAACCTTATAAGTCAATGTATCCATTCCTACGAAACCGGCATCAGGAATATAGGTAATATCACCGTTTGAAGAATTCACTGAGGTGGTACCGTGATTAGGGTTTTTAACAATGGTAACACTTGTTTGATCTAAGCTACATCCGGGGTTCGCGCAATGATCGTTTATCAGGCTTTTAATAACAACCTGAACCCCTTCCTTAGTAGAAGCAATGTCTGTATTAGCTACTGGAGGATTTCCTGTAAAATTTGGTGTCAAGACAGTTATTTTTAATTCGATGGGAGTACATATCCCAGCTCCATCTGGAAGGCAAACAGGAACTTTATAGTAATATACTCCGGGTATAGAAGCAGTGAAAGTATAACTTCCATCAGCAAGCATTACTATTATAGCTGGTGAAGGATTTGAAGGATCTGCAATTGGGGTACCATAACTGGTTCCGGAAGGAACTATGTCATTAGTATTTACATTTCCAGGAACCGGTACATTCACATAGGTTACATTTACATCTGGATTATAAACTACACCACAATTTGAAAAACCATACATATATGCTTTTCCAAGTCCATTGTTTCCAGCAGCAAAATTAAATAGGGTTCCTAATGTATTTCCGAGTTTCAATATCCCGGAGCTAAAATCAAGAGCAGCACCCGGAGCCCCAATTAATGCCCGAACTCCTTGTAAAGGGCCACGAACATGCCTAGCGCCTGCAACACTATAACCCAAAAGGCTTCCTGCATTAATTCCCAAATCCATTGAAACAGTATTTTCGACAGTCCAATAAGGAGAAATTTGATAAGTTCCGTCGGCTTTTCCAAGAAAAATATCAGCCGCGCCACCAATTGCGTTTGAGTTTATTATTCCAACACCCGTTGATAAAGGTTCTCCAACAATAATATCATTGATGCCATCACAATTCACATCCAGCATATTATCAATTGATGCACCAAATAAAACAGAAACATTAAGGTTTTGGCCGCCTAAAAGAGATAACAAAGAATTCCCCCTGGGTGATTGAAGTTGCTGATCGGGTAATTGTGAACTTCCCGGAGAACTTTTGTGAATAAATACATTTACACTTCCGGCCTTCAATCGAAGTCCTCCTGAAATATTACTTAGTAAATTACCTGAAGGAGTGCCAATCAGTATGCTACCATTTCTTTTCCCGTCTGTGTTTCTAACGCCCCGAACTGAATATCCAAAAAGGTTGGCTAACGTTCCTACCAATGAAGAAGTAGCCGTTAACTGTGTCCCATAACTTGTATTCACCCCACTTCCGTTTCCATTATAAACATAAGCGCTACCTCCTAAGAGATTTCCAAGATTTAAAGTAACACCTGCGGGAGCACCCACCACTATATCTGGCTTGCCATCCTGGTTATAATCTCCGACACCATCTACGCTAAAACCAAATAAAAGACCGTCTGTATTTAAAAGGGGAATACCTAGTAAAGATGAGGTTGGGGCGGTTAATTTTACAGGCGTGTTGGAAGCTAAAGCAGTAGAATAATAAACTAACGCAGCACCGCTTCTTACCGGCAATAATCCTAATTCTGCATATCCAGGTGATCCCACAACGATTTCACCTAAGCCATCTCCATTCATATCATCCGTTACGGCTACTGAAAATCCGAATAATGCATTAATAGAAAGGTTAGATCCTACAACTCCGGCTACCCCCTTATTAAAGAAAGTGGATCCATTAAGGTAAACACTCAGCAAAGGCGAAGGATTGGAAGCACTTAAATCCTCGCCCCTGAAAACATAAACTTTTCCTGCAGTTACTGTAGCTGTAGAAGGAATAACTCCTCCAACATTTGCTATATAAGATTCGCCAGGAGCACCAATAACAATATCATTTTTGCTGTCGCCTGTAACATTGCCTCCGGCAATGCTAAAACCAAACAACGCATTGGTTACAGGTGTAGTAGCTCTTAATACTTTTGAGGGTGTTGTAGAAAGGCCGGACGCACTTCCGAAATAGACAAAAACAGCTCCGGCACCTACAATAGTAGAAGGCCCTGAAATTATATCTATTGCTCCGGGTGCTCCTATTGCCACATCATCAAAACCATCTCCATTTACATCACCAAGCGCAGCCACATTCATACCATATATAGCATCTATTTGCAACTGAAGATTAGTAAGAAGGCCTGGCAATACTCCATCTGCTGAAGTAGTCCATTCGGGAGCATGATTTAAGGGATCTACCGTAATAGGGTATGTTGCATCTTTATCGGCAACTACCAGCGACAGCTGGTTCTTTTTCTTCAATTGCATAAAAGCAAATAATGGTTTGCCGGTAGCATCCCAAACTTTTAATCCATCATACTTTAATAATAGCTCTTTGGTTTTATCATTTTTCGAAAAACATTCTAATTGATTTTGCCCCTCTAATTCATAATTCATCTTGTTCCCAAGCGCCAGATTGATCATAAGGTTTCCATCACCGTCAGGCTTTTTCTTAATTATAAAGTTTTGTCTCAGCCCATTTTTATCATTCAAAAACTGAATATTAAAATTGTGATTTATAAAAAATAAATTATTTCCTTCTTTCCTGGGGGTAATATTTCCCGGTTCCCACATCATCAGCCCTTTTCTTCCAATGCTTTCTAACATAAAGCTGGTTTCCCATGCAGTTGGGTTACTTTTTGTGGGAATATTTTTTACAATGTACTCTTTGGAGTTTACTTTCAGGAAAAAGGCATTTTTGGGATTTGCTGCCAAATAATTATTCTTTTCAGAAGAACCTTGAAAAACATATTGTGAATTTTCAATTTTGACTACAGCCTGCTGATACCAATTTGCATCTATCGATTGAGGCAAAGTTTTATCCGGCCTTGACAATAAATTAGAATTGTTATTATTAATGACAGGCCTTTTCTGTGCAAAAATTCCAGTACATATTAATAATACAGCCGGAAGTATACCTAGTAATTTAGTGTTCATAATGGGGGTTTTTGGGGTTAATAAATAAAAAGAAAAAATATTATTAATAATTTCTAATGTAAAAGTATAATACTGATTACTTGATGGTATCCTTTAAAAACTCAAAAAAACGCCAAAAAAATTCAAAAAAATATTTTTCAAAATATCTCTTAATCAAACTCTAAGTATAATATTTTTGTATTTTTTCTTGAAAAATTATTTGAGGTTATAAAAGAAATTTGTTATAAGAATAAAAATTTCTTATTCATGCTTATCCATGCATCGTAGATTTAATTCTTATATTTATTAAAATAAATACGAAGTTGCAGTTTTCTATATTTATTTCAATCTACCTTTAAACAAATCAATTCATCGAGTTAGAATTGGGTATAAGGTTATTATTTGTCGGGATTGGCATGATTTCCTTCTGCTTTTTTTGTCTCGAAAATATTAGAAGAGATCAAATCAAGATCAAGAAGGCTTTGGGTTTATAATCCTTAAAATTAAAAATTCCCTCAATCAATTGCCAGGTTATGAAAGGTACAAACTTGAAAAAATGACTTTATTCCCTCCATTAAAGAGAAATTTCTATATTAAAACCCTGGCTTATTTTGCTGATAAGTTACAGGTAGATGTGCATGACAATACCGTGAAGGTCCCTGCTGATTTAGGTTTTGGATCTATTAAGGGATTTTACCTTGAAGAAGGCTTTACCCTCAGGTATTTCAATTTTACCTTGAAAAAGGAGATGGAATATGATATAATTAATTTTGATGAAAATAAAGAGGCCTATAATTTTTTTTTCTTTCTGAATGAGGGCGATTTCTTTTCGCAAAAATCAGGAGGCAGAAATTCTTTTTTATTTCCAAATAAGTATGAAAGAAATTTAAAAATAAGAAGGGGGTACCATATCTACACTATTAATCTGAATGTAAATATCCCTTGGTTGGAAACTAATCATCCAATGGCCAATCTTGCAATAATTAAATCAATTAAAAGATTGACCAATTCCAATAAGCCTACTTTCATTTCCAAAGAAATGGATAGTATTACTTATTCTGCTACCCGACAATTAATGAACGGTTTGGACCAGCATTCATTTGTTCCGTTACAAATAAAAGCCGGTTCTTTTTTGCTATTGAATAATTTCCTGAATAAAATCACCAACGAGGAAAAAAAAGATATTCAATCCGTGAAATCTTTACATTTTAATACTATAATCGAGGTTGAAAAAAAATTAGATAATTTTATTATAATACACCAGAGGCCAAACCTAAAAATTAAAAATCTGGCGGAAGAATTTAATATGAGTGTCAGCACCTTAAGAAGGCATTTTAAAATCGTTTTTGGCCAAAATATTCATGAATATTTTCAGAAAAAGAAAATGATGTGGGCAAAAATCCAACTCGAAAAGGGTGAAAAAAATATTACTGAAATAGCGCGCGCTTTGGGATTTGTAAAACCCGCCAATTTTTCCACAGCCTTTAGAAAAGAATTTGGCATACTTCCGAAAAAAACAAAAGGTATTATATTGCTATAAGGGTATTATTTTATAATCTTAAATTATAATATAGTTTGTAACCTAATTGTACAAAAACTGAAAACAAAATTCCACACGTTTAAAGGTATTATAAAATCTTTCCTTAATAAATTTGCAAATTAAACAATGTAAATCCTTTCTAATATTTTTAATACACTCCATCGCTCCCTTCATCTTTTCATACTTTTGCGTCATTCATCATTTCTATTTTATTAAATAAAAAAATGTCATCGCGCAAAAATCAATTGAAAGGTTTTGGTTCAACGGCTATTCATGCCGGACACGAAACAGAAGGAAATTATTCTCATCTTACACCGATTTACGCAAGTAGCACGTATGTATTCGATACCGCAGAACAAGGCATGCGTCGGTTTAGCGGCGAAGAGAATGGCTACATCTACAGCCGATGGGGAAATCCCAGTTTGAAAGAAGCGGAAGACAAAATTGCGGCGCTGGAAAGTTTTGGAGTTATTGAAAATGGAAAACCATTGCAACTGAAAGCGCGTTTGCATGCGAGCGGCATGGCGGCTATCAGCACGTTGATGTTGGGAAATTTAAAAAGCGGAGACAAAATTTTGTCACATTATTCTTTGTATGGTGGCACGCAGGAGTTGATGAATAGGGTACTTCCTGAATTAGGTATTGAAGCAATTATTATCGACCTGAGAGATTTAAAGAAAGCGGAAGAGGCAATCAAAAATGATTCTAAAATAAAATTGCTTTACCTGGAAACGCCCGCCAATCCTACGATTCAATGCGTAGATATTGAAGCGCTTACCGAAATTGCGAAACAACATAACCTGATTATAGCGGTGGATAATACTTTTGCAACGCCTTATTTGCAGCAGCCTTTTAGATTCGGAGTTGATTTTGTGGTTCATTCTACCACCAAGTTTTTAAATGGACATGGCACCGCAATTGGTGGCGCCCTGGTTGGAAAGGATCTTGAATGGATGAAAGGTCGAATGGAAAAAGTACATCGTTTATTAGGCGGAAACAGTAATTCTTTCGACGCATTCTTATTGACTCAGGGGATGAAAACTCTACAAGTGCGAATGGAAAGACATTGTGCCAACGCGATGAAAGTGGCGGAGTTTCTCGAAAGAAATCCGGCGGTCTCTAAGGTAAATTATCTGGGGCTATCTTCTCATCCTGACTATGCGACGGGCAAAAAACAAATGCGCCACCCTGGGCCGATGTTGAGTTTTGAAATGAAAGGTGGCTTAGAATCAGGGAAAAAATTAATTGATAAATTACAAATGTGTGTGCGGGCAGTTTCTTTGGGAACTTGTGATACACTTTTATCGCATCCCGCTTCCATGACGCATTACGGCGTTCCAAAAGAAGATCGGGAAAAATATGGAATTACAGATGGATTGATTAGAATGAGCGTTGGAATTGAGGATGTGGAAGATATTTTGAGCGATTTGGAACAGGCCTCAAAATAATTGACCATTGAAATTTTTTGGCAGAAGGAAACAGTAATAATTAAAAATAATAATCAAATAATTGGATATTCAAATTAGAAAAGCAATCAAAGCGGATTGCAAACCAATGATGGATCTTATTAAAGAACTGGCAATTTATGAAAAAGCACCTGATGAAGTTACTGTTGATTTCAATCATTTTGTAAAAAGTGGTTTTGCAGAAAACCCGGTGTGGTGGGCATTTGTGGCGGAGGTGGATAAGGAAGTTATTGGATTTGCATTATATTATATCCGGTATTCAACCTGGAAAGGCCAACGACTTTATTTAGAAGATATTCTGGTAAATGAACCCTGGCGCGGAAAAGGAATTGGTAAATTATTATTTGACCGGTTGATAGAAGAAGCAAATGAAAAAAAATTGGATGGAATGATCTGGCAGGTTTTGGAATGGAATAAACCAGCGATAAATTTTTATAAAAAATATGAAGGTGTGAAATTTGATCGTGAATGGGTCAATTGTTCGTTGGAAATAAACCGACCGAAATGACCAACAATAACACGGATTAATTCTAATTTTTCATTCTTGGAATTTGTGTAATTCGAAGCAAAACAAAATATTGATTATTTGTTCGTTTACTATAAAAAGCGATTAATTTAAATGCGTGTAAACAGCATCAAAAAAAACCTAAAAGTTGACACAATTCGAGGCAAAAAGAAACATGAAAATCAGCGGCAAAAAAACAGTTATGGCAGAAAAAATTTCAATGAACAAAAACGGAAAATTAATTGTTCCTGATAATCCGACGATTCCTTTTATTGAAGGCGATGGAATAGGTCCGGATATCTGGAAAGCAAGTGTGCGTGTTTTTGATTCGGCGGTGGAAAAAGCATTTCGTGGAAAAAGGAAAATAAACTGGTTAAAGGTTTTGGCCGGCGAAGAATCGTTTAAAAAAAACGGTGAATGGATGCCTAAAGCTACCATGGATGCTTTTCGTAAATATTTATTGGCGATAAAAGGTCCGCTGACTACACCAGTTGGCGGTGGAATTCGCAGTCTGAATGTGATGCTGCGACAGGATTTGGATCTATATGTTTGTCTTCGTCCTATAAAATATTTTGAAGGAGTTCCTTCGCCCATGTGGCAACCGGAAAAAGTAAACATGGTAATTTTCAGGGAAAATACGGAAGACATTTATGCGGGAATTGAATATATGACCGGAACTCCTGACGCAAAAAAATTATTGAATTTTTTGCAAAATGATTTGCACGTAAAAAATATCCGTTTTCCTGAAACTACTTCCTTCGGAATAAAAGTGGTGAGTAAAGAAGGTTCGCAGAGATTGATTCGTGCGGCGATAGAATACGCAATCGCCAATAAATGTTCATCTGTAACGCTGGTTCACAAAGGAAACATCATGAAATTCACCGAGGGCGCCTTTAAAAACTGGGGTTACGAATTGGCGGAAGATGAATTTAAAAATGAAACTTATACCTGGAACGAATGGGAACGGGCAAAAAAGGAACGTGGGGAAGCAGTGGCCAATGAAGCCATGCGCATAGCTGCAATTGGTGGAAAAATAATTATTAAAGATGCGATTGCTGATAATTTTTTACAACAGGCTTTGCTTGCTCCGCAGGATTATTCGATTATCGCTACTTTAAATCTGAACGGCGATTATATCAGTGATGCACTTGCAGCGCAAGTTGGTGGAATTGGAATTGCACCCGGAGCAAATATTAATTATTTAACCGGAAATGCAGTGTTTGAAGCTACCCACGGAACGGCGCCACGATTTGCAAATACCAACAGCATGAATCCTTCTTCTTTAATACTAAGTGGTGTGATGATGCTGGAATATATGGGTTGGAGAGACGCCGCAGAAATGATTACAAATGCAGTTGGAAAAACCATACGAAATAAAACCGTGACGATAGATTTTTATAATCTGATGAAAGGTGGAACGTTGTTGAAAACTAGCGAATTTGGCGATGCGATTATTAAGAATTTATAATCTGGTTGGTGATAATTGCATTAATAAATAACACCAAAATTAAATTCTGTAATCAAATATTTTTTCAATTTGCAAAAGCGCTTACACATTGGATATTATATCTTGGGAGATTTGTTTGCTTCTGCGATTGCGTGGATCATTTTTTATTGGATTCATAAAAATATTGGCGGCGAGGATTTCAATTTGAGTCAAAAATTTATTTATGGGATCATATTTTATCCTGTAGGTTATTTTATTTTATTCCATCTTTTTGGAACATATAAAAACCTTTATTACAAATCAAGAGTGCTTGAATTATTGTCTACTTTTCTCAGCACATTTCTTGGCAGTATTATTTTATTTTTTATTTTTCTTTTGTATAAAAAACATCAAAATCTTACTTCCTTTTATTCACAGTTTTTTATACTCTTTGCTTTGCAGTTTTTCATTACCTATTTTGTCAGGTATTTATTTTTAAGTACCGCTCATAGCCAGTTACAGCGCGAAGAAGTGTGGTTCAATACCGTAATTATCGGCAATAAGGAAAAGGCAAAAGAATTGTTTCAGTCCCTTAATTCAAACATTGAAAAAACCGGTTATCGGGTTTGTGGTTTTATTTCTTCTGAAGAAAATAGCCATGCAATAAATAACGAAATCAAATACTTAGGAGACATTAATGTTATTAAAACTGTGATTGACAAATATGGTATCAGTGAAGTAATTATTGCTTTACAGCATGATGAAAGAAATGGGCTGGAGAAATTTTTACAAATATTGGCAGAAAAAGAAGTGAATGTAAAAATGATGCCGGATAAAGTTGATATATTAAGCGGAAATGTAAGAACGACAAACGTTATGGGGACGCCTCTCATTGAAATTCATACCGGATTAATGAATGCCTGGCAGCAAAATGTAAAACAATTGGTTGATATTTTCATCTCTTTTTGGGGGATCATTATTCTTTCGCCGTTGATCATTTATACGGCTATCAGAACGAAGTTTTCATCAGAAGGTAGCGTATTTTATCATCAGGAAAGAATTGGATATAAAGGCAAAAGATTTTTTATTCATAAGTTTAGATCCATGATGATGGATGCTGAGAAAAATGGCCCGATGCTGAGCAGTGATAACGATGAAAGAATAACAAAATGGGGAAAGATCATGCGCCGCTGGCGGTTGGATGAATTGCCTCAATTCTGGAATGTGATAAAAGGAGAAATGAGCCTGGTTGGGCCGCGGCCTGAAAGAAAATATTATATAGATCAAATCACAGAAAACCATCCTGAATATCACATTCTTTTAAAAGTGAAGCCAGGGATAACGAGTTGGGGAATGGTAAAATTTGGTTATGCGGAAAATATTTCTGAAATGACTGAAAGAATGAAATATGATATGATTTATATCGAAAATATTTCATTAGCACTTGATTTTAAAATCATGATTCATACAATCAGGATTATCTTATTGGGGAAAGGAAAATGATAGTAAACGAAGAAATAATAGCAATTTTCAATTCCTAAATTCCGCTATTTTTATTCTGAATTTTTTTCTCCCTTTTTTCCCAATTTTACGATATCCCCTGATTTAAACAATATTGGCTCCAGAGTTTCTTTCCATTTTGGGATTTTACGGAGGAGAAATTCAAGATCCATTCCGAAATGTTTGAATTCTTCTCCCTGTGCATCTTCCATAATTGCTTTGGCGTCATTATCTTTTTCAACAGATATACGTTGCTGATACCAGTTAATTGCTTCCGCTTCTTCGGTTAATGAGGCAAACATTCTTGCAAGTGTCCTGGTTTCTTCCTTGAGTTCTTGCGGAGGTTCATGATACTGATTAAATCCCATGTGTTTATAATATTTGAAATGAATTAATTATTTAAGATATCATCAATAATTATTCCAAATCGTTTATAATTTCCCTGTGAAAAATTCGGGTTTAAAATGCTTTTTACATACAATAACCATGTGATCTTCTATATTTACACAATTAATCATAAAAAAAATCCTGCAGAAGCAGGATTTATTATTTTGAATTTTTAAAAAAATCATTCAGCTACCACTTCAAAACTAACTTCAGTTTCGTGGCCTTTACCAAAATCAATTTTGGCTTTGTATGTTCCTAATTCTTTTACCTCATCAAGTATAGTAATCTTGCGACGGTCAATTTCGTAGCCTCTTTGTTCGCGGATGGCCCTTGCGATTTGAACAGCAGTTACACTTCCAAATATCTTTCCACTTGTGCCGGTTTTAGCGCCAATCTTTAATGGAGATTCCTGCAAAACGCTGATCACACTGTTTATTTCAGCAAGTAGTTTTTCTTCTTTTTTAGACAGTTGTTTTCTGCGTTCTTCCAATTGTTTCAAATTAGAAGGGCTGGCTTCAACAGCAAATTTGTGAGGAATTAAGAAGTTACGTCCGTAACCATCTTTTACAGTTACTAATTCGTGAGCACCGCCTAAATTATTTACATCCTGTATTAATATTACCTGCATTTTGTTTGCATTTTTACCCAAACCGCCTGAATGGAGGCCTTTCTCCCGATAGTTTCGGGATTAGGGTGGTGAAAAAATTTATTTCATTAAATCTGTTACGTAAGGAAGAATGGCCATCTGACGGGCTTTCTTAACTGCTTCGCTCACTTTACGCTGGTATTTCAAAGAGTTACCCGTGATGCGGCGTGGAAGCAATTTACCTTGTTCGTTCAGAAATTTTTTCAAAAAATCGCCATCTTTGTAGTCAATATATTTAATACCCATTTTTTTGAAACGGCAATATTTTTTTGGTCGTTTTTCAGCTTTTATTGCTGTCAGGTATTTTATTTCGTTTGGTTTAGGCATTGGTTACCTCCGCTTTTTCGGTTGTATTTGGTACGCCTCTTTTTCTTGTTGAATTGTACTCGACGGCGTATTTATCGAGTGCAGTGAACATGTGGCGAATGACTGATTCATCGCGCAAAAGCTGAGTTTTCAGCTTTTCATTGAAGTCGGTTGGCGCAATATATTCCAGAACCCAGTATAAACCGGTTGTTTTTTTCTGGATTGGGTACGCCAGTGATTTTAGTCCCCAGGCATTTTCGTAAACTACCTCTCCACCGTTTTCAGTAACCAGTGAAGTGAACTTATTCTGAGCGGTTTTATATTCCTCTTCAGAAAGTACAGGGGTAAAAATCACCATCAATTCGTAATTCTGCATTAATCGTGTTTTTGGTGAATAAAAATTTTAATTTGGGCGGCAAAGGTAAGGAATTTGCGATATTAAGTAAAAGAAATTAATGCTTATAAATTCATAAATAACCTTTTCTTCCTTTCATTTAAAGATTTAAAAATCTTTCGTGCATGAACTATATAAAAAAGGTGACAATTTGTTAAGATTAACACCTTTTTTTCTAAAAAAATTATTATTATGGAAAAATTCCCAGTTCTGCATAAGAAGTAGCTACTTTATTAATCGCACAAACATAAGCTGCAGTTCTAAGATCAGGAATTGCAGGATTTTTTTGCCAGATATCAACTATCTCCCGTGTTGCAGCGATCATTGTTTCTTCCAATCCGCTTCTAACCAGGTCAACTTCATCCGCGCCATGCAAAATAAACTCTCTCTCTACTGTAGAAATTTTCTTGCCCGTGAGCTCTTCTACCTGGTTTACAATGTGATGATTCATGTTTTCAGTAAACCTTTTTTCAAGACGGCCATAGCGAACGTGGCTCAGATTTTTTAACCATTCAAAATAACTAACTGTAACGCCACCAGCGTTCAGGTACATGTCGGGCACAATCAGAATACCCTTTGGATTTAAAATTTCATCAGCCTCAGGAGTTAAAGGGCCGTTTGCAGCTTCACCAACAATCTTTGCATTTATTCTTGCAGCATTTTCACCGTTAATTACATTTTCTAAAGCAGCAGGAATTAAAATGTCACATTCCATTTCTAATGCATCGGCAGATTTTTCAAAATTTTGTGCACCAGGAAAATCGAGAATAGATCCTGTTTTTTTACGATGGAGCCATACTTGTTCTACATCGAACCCGTCATAATTTTTTATCGCGCCTTCATATTCTGCTAGTCCTACAATTATTGCCCCGGCCTGTTGAAAAAATAAAGCGGTATGATACCCCACATTTCCCAATCCCTGAACACAAACACGCTTTCCTTTTACACCTGTTGGTAAACCAACCTTATTCATCAAGGTGGTCATGTTACATATTTCTGTAAGGCCATAAAATACGCCTAATCCCGTGGCTTCCCTTCTTCCCCGAACACCGCCTTGTGAAACTGGCTTTCCTGTAACACAGCCAGCAGCGTCTATTTCACCCGGATGCATGGCAACATAAGTATCTAAAATCCATGCCATTTCTCTTTCACCCGTTCCGTAATCAGGAGCTGGTACATCTGTGCCCGGACCAATGAAATTCTTCTTAATTAATTCAGCGGTGTAACGCCTGGTAATCTTCTCAAGTTCGTAAGGGGTATATTCTGTCGGCCTTATTTTTATGCCGCCTTTGGCACCGCCAAAAGGAACGTTTACGATAGCGCACTTGTAAGTCATTAAAGCAGCAAGCGCCATCACTTCATCCTGGTTCACTGCATTGCTGAAACGAATACCACCTTTGCAGGGAGTCTTGTGGTGTGAATGTTGCACACGATATGCTTCGAGAGTGACAATTTCACCGTTTTCCCTCTTGATAGGAAAGCGCATTTGATACACGCTGTTACATTGTTTAATTTGTTGAAGGATGCCATTATCCCACTGGGTAAAAACGGCAGCTTTATCAAAGCTTTTTTCTACATTATGAAAAAAGCTGTACTGTACATTTGACATAAAGATTGATTTATTAGGCAGATTTTTCTTTTTTAGAAACTTTTCTGTCTATTCTTATTAAGTATAAAAAAAACACAATTAAAATAACAATACAAACAGCCATTACCACATAAATTTTATCATGGCTCCTCATTGTTTGATCAATAGTCTGAGTAACCGATTGCGCCCATAAAAGAGGGCTTAATAAAATTAAAATAGCTGTAAAAATAAAATGCTTCAGTAATAATTTATTCATGAATTAGATTTTTATTGGCAAGCAGGCTTAATCTTATTTTTAGACTGCTCATCCAGATTCCCAGGAGCAACCATCCAAAAACTGCCGGCCAGAAAATAAACCGCATAGTCGCATCAAGACTATCGCCTCCGAGTGCAGGATTTCCGCCTCCCTTGGCGCCTTCCATTCCGCCGGGATGAAGAGATTGAACGAGGCGCGGTAATATCATTATAAGCGGTATATAAATAAAATAAGCGAAAATATTATAGACCGAACTAACCCTTGCTTTTTTATCAAAGTCAATCATTGAACCACGCAGAACGAGGTAGGCGAGATAGATCAAAACAGCAATGGCAGCCGCTATTTGTTTGGGATCATTGCTCCAGAATTCGCCCCAGGTATATTTTGCCCAGATAGATCCTGTTGCTAATCCTAAAATTCCAAAAATAATCCCTGTCTTTGCGAATTCAGAAGCGTAAATGTCGTGTTTAAGATTTTGTGTTCTGAGGTAAGCGATTGAATAAACAAGTGATAAAGTGAGTAATCCCATTTGGCCAAACCACATAGGAACATGAAAGAAAAAATTACGAATGCTTTGGTGAAGATTTCCAACTATAGGAACAGGAATCAGAAAACCGGCAGTAAAAGTAACAAACAAGAAAATAATACACAATATCTTCCACCACTTTAGTCGCATGAAATTTTTTTTGTGCAACAAAATTAAGGATAATATCCATGATTTCCTTTAAATGCTTTAATTGTCATTTACGTTTTTGGATTATTTTAAAGGAAACTTAAGCATGATGAAAATTATCAAAAGGTATTTTTAAAATAGGGCGAATCAATAACAAAACAATGAGATAAAATTGATATTTTATGAAAGGCTTGTTAGTCTTTCCATAGAAATGGAAATAATACAACAGACAAAACAATAACTAATACGTCAAGCCCGGTCAGTAAAAAAGAAATTTGCATCACTGCTCCTTCTCTAAAAACCTCACCGTAAGCAGATTTTGACAACCGGATCAATAAAAGAAGTTGAGGAATGATCAAGGGAAAACCAAGTATAGCCATGATAGCTGCATTTTGATGGGCTTTGGCGGCAATGGCCGACATTAAAGTAAATACAAGGCTCAAACTTAATCCGCCAAGACAGGCAATTCCAATAAACTGAAATTCATTCATCACTGGATTTCCCAATAAGACTCTAAACAGAACAAGGCTTACCAAAACCATCAGAAGCATGATAACCATGCTATAAATTAATTTAGAAATAATAAAATGTACCGGGCTTACAATTGAATAAAAATATAGCATCCTGCCTTTACTTTCCTGCATAAAACTTTTGGCAACCGCATTCACGCAGACAAATAATTGAATCATCCAAAACAAGCCATTATAAACAGAGCTTTCCGGTTGTCCCATAGCGAGGTATAAAACAAAAATGGTACTTGCAACATAAAGTAAGATTCCAAATAAAGTATGCTGCTGGCGAAGTTCCAGAAGAAAATCTTTTTTTAAAAGCGTAATTATTTTTGACAAAAAATTGTTTATTAAAAATTTGAAAAAAGAAAAGTGAGTCTAAATGCAACTTTAAATGTACCTTCTTTAACC
>JBEPVG010000010.1:0-14983 GCA_041691175.1 Chitinophagaceae bacterium | reverse complement strand
GTGCGCTGGCAAAAAATGAAAATGCTGAAAGCCTTGCTGAGAAAATACATCAACTGGAACATGAATATTATCCACGAACTATTGACCAGTTGTTAGAGGAGAATATATGATGAATCAAAAATCAAAATCCTGATTATTTGTTCGTTTACTGTGATTTTGCAATCGGTACCTGCGTTGGAATTCAGCTGAAATCTGCCTGAAAAATGGCTTTAAAATTTTCAGATTTTCAGTGGTAAATAAAAATCCACAATTGTATTTTTTTTACTATCAATACCAGCATTATAATTTTTTAAAATAGGCAAATTGAATTTTATTTACGGACATAAATCCGTACCGCCGTCAGTATCCCATCTTGAGATATTTTTTTGTGATTCTTTTTCAGCGTTGGTTGTCATAATTTGTTCCTCAATTCTATTTTCAACTATTGCTTTTTTCACGTCTGTAGATTTCTTATTATCATTAAAATTTTCGGAAAGTTTCTCAGGTTCTTGTTTCATTTCGTTCGATGATTTCATAACAATTGTTTTTATTAAATTTAGTACAATTTTTTAATTAATGTTTAATAACTGTATTCGTTGCAATAAAACAGTAAATCAACAAAAAACAAAGATTTCTGTTTTAGTTTAAATCTAAACATTTTACATTTCTGTAAAATACTTTGACTTTACAAGACCGCAAATTCTCCCCAAATTTAAATAGTATTATCATCGTTTTTCCTGATTCGTAAATCCATTTCCTTATTTCGTAAAACGTTTTTCAACGATAAACAGAGTTTCGCAAAATTAAAAGAAGAGGAATGAAGAAAAGTATATTTTTGATCATTATATTTTTACCCGTAGGCATTTTTGCACAACAAATAAAAAGTCCCGCAGATACTATTTCTTTAAAAGAAATTATCGTTAATAAAATTAAAACCGTTAGAGGAACAGGCCACATGCCGGAAGAAAAAGACGGGATTATTTATGCGGGTAAAAAAAATGAAGTGATATTGGTTGATAGCCTGGATGCGAATAAGGCGATCAATAATACAAGGCAAATTTTAGGAAGAATTCCAGGGCTAAATATTGTGGAAACAGAAACCGGTGGCTTTACAGCAAACGGAATTGGAACCCGTGGATTAAATCCTTTGCAAAGTATTGAAATGAACGTGCGGCAGAACGGGTATAATATCAGCGGAGATGTTTACGGCTATAACGAATCCTATTATCTTCCGCCAATGGAAGCGGTAAGCCGTATAGAAATGGTTCGGGGCGCTGCTTCTCTTCAGTTTGGATCGCAATTTGGCGGTATGGTAAACTATGTTTTAAATGAAGCTCCAAAAGATAAAAAACTGGAGTGGTACACTTCAGAAACAGGAGGTAGTTTTGGTTTGTTCAACACTTTTAATTCTGTTGGGGGAACTATTAATAAAATAAGTTACTACGGTTTTGTTCAATTCAGAACCATGAACGGATGGAGGCCTAACAGCCATCAATGGCAACTTTCCGGTTTTGGAAGAGTGCAATATAATCCTTCGGAAAAATTAAAAGTAGGATTAGAATATACGATTCTTAGAAACAGGATAAAAATGCCTGGAGGCCTTACTGACAGCATGTTTAATGCCAACCCACGCTCTTCATTCCGAAGCAGGAATTGGTTAAAAACTCCATGGAATATTGTGGATGCTTATGCCAATTATAAGTTCTCTCCCCGAACTTCCTTAAATATAAAAAGTTCATTGATGTTTAGCAACCGTTCTCTTGTTTGGCGCGAGGAAGATGGAGGCGCAGGCGCCCTGGACAATATAGATCCTGCTACCGGAAAATATGTAAACCGTGAAGTAGGCACAGAAGATATGAATAATTCCAATACAGAAATAAGGCTGTTGCATGATTACAATTTAGGAAAAATGAAAAATACCCTTGGAGCGGGTTTGAGATATACTTATGCATGGTTTACAAAGCAAAGTGGTGGAGAAGGTACCACTGGATCTGATTTTGATCTGTCCATTACCGGCGAATTCGGTAAGGATATTAATTTTACCACCACCAACATTGCTCCTTTTGCAGAAGATATTTTCCGTGTGAATGACCGGTTAAGTATTACTCCCGGATTCCGGATGGAATACCTTAAGAGTACCAGCAAAGGATACAAAAAAAAGGACGGAGTAAAACTTATGTCTAATGAAAACCGACAAAGATTAATTCCGCTTTTTGGTGTGGGAACAGAATATAAAGTATCTGAAAACACAAATGTTTATGCCAATATCAGTAAGGCTTACCGCCCTATCACCTATTCAGATCTAACTCCTTTTGGTGTTACCTCTAAAATAGATCCCAATCTAAAAGATGCCGCCGGATTCAATTCAGATCTGGGTTATCGCGGTACGGTTAAAAATTATTTGAATTTTGACGTCGGTCTATTTTATATGGCATACAATAACCGGATCGGAACCATTTTAATTAATTCCGCTACCGGCGCACCTTATACTTTGCGAACCAATGTTGCCAACAGCGTTCATAAGGGATTGGAGAGTTATGTTGAATTTAATTTATTGAAATACCTGGATCAACATTCTAAAAGAGGATTAAGTATTTTTAATTCTCTCGCATTGATTGATGCAAAATATACCAGCGGAAAGTATAAAGGAAAACGGGTAGAAACTGCTGCAAAATATATCAACAGAGTTGGGATCACTTTTAATGATTATAAATTTTCGGGAACCCTTCAAATGAGCAATGTGGGTGATGCTTATGGTGACGCTACTAACGCGCGCCTGAGCGAAGATCCGGTTGCAGGTTATATCCCGGCTTATTCCGTTTTTGATGCGAGTTTAACGTACAAGATAACACGCTATTCATTAAAAGCAGGCATAAACAACATTGCCGATATGAAATATTTTACATTGCGTGCTGATGAATATCCGGGTCCTGGAATTATTCCATCAATCGGAAGAAGTTTTTATGTAGGGATTGCTGCTCAATTTTAAAAGAAGTATTTTTCTAAATTAATCATAAAAAAACCGGGATTTCTTCCCGGTTTTTTTTATAATATTTTCTGGCATTAATCATCACCACTTGAAGCCATTAATTTTTAGTCTTTGGTGACGCTTTCGCTTAAATCAGCCTTCAACAAACTTGGGTGAGAAACCGGAACCGGCCCATCGGCAAAATATACGATAAAAGTGCTTCCTTTACCAGGCTCGCTTTCTACAAGGATCTTTCCACCGGCTGCATTGATGATCTTTCTGATCAGGTACAAGCCAATGCCTTGTCCGTCAATGTTATCATTTAACCTTCCATACATGCTAAAGATCTTTTCAAATTCATCAGGGTTCATTCCTATTCCATTGTCTTTTACCGTGAGCACTGAATAACCCATTTCTGATTTGGCACTTATACAGATTTCAGAACCGCGATCGGGACTTCTAAACTTGAGGGCATTGGTAATCAGATTATAAATAATACTTCTGAGGTTCTTTTTTGAAAAATAAATTTGCGTATCCCCAACATCCTTTTTGATCTTTGCTCCGGATATCATTATCCTGTTTTCTATACTTGATTCGATATCCTCTATCAATTCGTTCAGATCTATTGCCTTCATTTCCGACATGCCACTTTCTACCCTGCCTATCGTTCCCAGTTCTGAAACCAGTTTTCTGAATCTTATAAACGAGGTATTGATTATTCCCATCACTTTCTGCAACTTTGGGTCGTTAGGCATTTGTATGTCAGATAATACGCTAATGCTTAGTTCTATATTACTCAGTGGCCCCATCAGATCGTGAGAAGCAGCATGAACAAAATTGTCCAGGTCCGCATTAATCATCAACAGGCTTTTGTTTCTTTTGTCAAGTTCTAATCCAGTTTCTTTTAATTCAGTAACATCATTAAAAGTAATCATGGCGCCATTTCTTTTGTGGTCCGCAGTTATATAAGGCATGGTAATCATATGGTACCATTTGCCATCGTCCGTTTCAATTTCTTTGGTAATGGTAGTGCCTTTGTCAATTACCTGTTTAATATCTACAGCGATCGTTTCAAATTTTATATTGGTAGAAATATTACTCAACGGCCTGCCAATATCCGTTTCGCGTAGGTTTATCAACTTTGTGGTTCCGGGCGAAAATTTCATTAACATCAAATCATTGTTCACAAATAACTGTCCGTTTGTATTACTTCTAAAATAATTATTCAGGTCATCATTGGTTTCTGAAAGTTCTTTATTTTTTATGGCATAGTCAGCATTAATGGTATGAAGCTCTTCATTTACCGATTGCATTTCTTCATTACTACTTTGCATTTCTTCATTAGCGGCCAGCAGTTCTTCATTAAAAGATTGCATATTATCATTAGAACGGTCAAGCTGCTCATAAGTAGATTGCAGTTTGCTTTTCAGTTCTTTTAATTCATCTTCTAAATTCAAAGTATATTGATCAATATAGATTTTTTCATCAAACATTCTCTCCTGTTGCCCGGCATTTTCTGGTTTGTCCTCGCTAAAAGTGACCATCAACAATTTTGGCGCTTCTTTCTTTACCGGTAGCGGGCTTACAGAAATACTTACATTAATTACATTTTCATGCGTCTTAATTCTTAAGCCTTTTTTGGTAGCTTTTTCATTTGACTTTAAAGCTTCACTCCTCAATATTTTAAACGCCACATCGAGCGGATGTGGTAAAAGTTCCTGCAGGTTGGAATTAAAATTCTTTTGCAAAAGAAATTTGATAGTATCTCCATAAGTTTTTATCACCTGGTCGTTCTCATCTATACAAACTACAAGACAATCCAAATCGTTCACGAGTTTCGCATTCACTGCTTCAGGTAGCGCAATGTTTTCCTTTTGCAAAATATTTTCCTTCAAAAAATGCTTTTCTTTTATGTCAATCATGCGTGGCACCGAAAATCCATCAAAATGAACCGTACGATGTGTTTGCAGATTTTTATAAATTTTCCAGGTTTTACTTACTACTTCCAGGTTTTGAATGATGGGCAATGGGTTTTCGCTCGAACCTAAAAATAAATATCCATCTACTTTAAGGCCGAAGAGCAACATGTAGAAAATCTTTTTCTGTAAAGCCGGCGACATGTAAATAAGCAGGTTGCGGCAACTAATAAGGTGCATATTGCAATACGGAGGATTCTTTACCAGGTCGTGGCGGGCAAAGATGATCATATTGCGTATCCGGGACTTTACTTTGTAATTATCGCCTTCCTTTATAAAATATTTCGCAAGCCGTTCTTCAGTAATGTCCTTTGCTATGGTAGCTGGAAAAATTCCCTTGCCTGCATGAACTAAAGCGACTGAATCTATATCGGTAGCAAATATTTTGACAATAGTATCTTTTAGATGATTGTTCAGTTGCTCTGCCACCAGTATCGCCAGGGAATAAGCTTCTTCGCCGGTAGCACACGCGGCCACCCACATTTTTAGTTCTTCCCCGGGAGCCAGGTTTTCTAATATAGCCGGAATGATCTCCTGTTCCATGATATCGAAAGCTTCTTTGTTTCTAAAAAAAGAAGTAACACTTATCAAAAAATCTTTGCTAAGCGCTTCCAATTCTTCAGGAGATTTTTTTAGAAATTCAATGTAGTTCTCCAGGCTGGTATAATTATTAAATCCTGCTCTCCTTTTTATTCTTCTGGATATCGTGCTTTGCTTGTACTCTGAAAAATCCATCGGCGATTTTTCTTTTATTAAATTGATGACACCAGTAATGTTTTTTTCATCATTGTCATTATCCAATAATTTTCCATCCTGCCTCACATAATCCTCAATAGCATCGGGCATCAGCGCAGGTTCCAGGATAAAATCTACTTCACCTGTAGCGATGGCATTGGAAGGCATGCTGCTAAACTCTGAAGTTTCAGGATTGCGGGCTATTACCATTCCTCCTTCTCTTTTAATTGCTTTAATACCTTCAGACCCATCGGAGCCAAGCCCGGAGAGGATGACTGCGATTGCACTTCGTCCACTATTTCGGGCAAGAGAATTGAAAAATGTGTTAATGGTAAGATGAGGTCCTTGTGTTTTATCTTTTGGCGTTAAATATAACCTGTCATCATTAATAGTCATGAATTTATCGTTAGGAATCAGGTAAACCTGGTTTTCTTTTACCTCCATTCCATTTGCACCTTCCTTCACTTTAAGTTTACTGTGTTTTGATAATAATTCAACCATCCTGCTTTTGAAATCAGATGATAAATGCTGTGCAATTATATATGAAACACCGTCGCAGGGAGTATGATCAAAAAATGAATTAATCTCTTCCATACCGCCAGCCGACGCACCGATGGCGATGATATATTGTGGAGGTTTTGAATTTTGCATAGTATATTTATTCGTGGAAATTGCTCTTCGAATCCTCAGAAACCGGATAATTGTAAACTCATTTTATAAAGGGTAGTAAATTATGATTGTGATGAGACCGACATTTTCAAGAAAGCAGAAATAATTCATTAAAGGTATACCAATAAAAGGTATTAATCTTTATTTGTTAAGTTAATTTTAAAAAAGAGGCTATGTTGTCGACGCCAAATGATCAAGGAATGATGTCTAAGAATTAAAAGCGCTCCCTGCAACCATAAAACCGGCACTTCCTAAATGTTTATAGTTATAAATTAGCATTAAAGAAAATCTACAACGTGGCTCGTTAATTGAGTCCAATACTCATATAATTCACTTCATGGTCACACATTGCAGTATTCAATTTCCTGGATTATCAGCGTTGATTTCTATCCTCATTTGAACCCAAATATTTATCATGGAGTAAACGAACAAATACCAGCTTTTCTTAGTTTAACGAACCAGAGAATTTATGTCTGATAAGAATGACTTGGAAAATTTCTGACATAAAATAATTCTTTTTATAATCAATAACTCTAATCTAAAATTTTTAAAAAATGTCTATCTCTAAAACTAAATTAAAAAGCAAAAAGGAAATCGCTAACGGCACTATGGCATTTTACCTCGAAAAACCAGATGGGTTTACTTATAAAGCCGGCCAGTTTGCCGACTACACTTTAATTAATCCTAAAGAAACTGATGCTGAAGGAAACACCAGGGGCTTCTCTTTGGCAAGCGCTCCTTTTGAACAGGATATTATGTTTGCAACCCGGATGCGGGATACGGCATTTAAGCGCGATATGAAAACAATGGATATCGGTACCGGGCTTACTCTTGATGGATCCTACGGTTCCTTTACGCTACAAAATAATACCAGGATTCCTGCAGTTTTTTTATCCGGTGGCATTGGCATAACGCCGGTAAGAAGTATTATTCTCCAGGCCACGCATGATAAGACTGCTCATAAAATTTTCCTTTTTTATGCAAATAAAACGCCGGCAGATGCCGCTTTTTTAGACGAACTTAAAGATGCGGAAAAAAGTAATTCCAACTTCACTTTTATTCCATCAATGACAGAGGACAAATCAAATCAATGGCATGGTGAAACCGGCTTTTTTACCAAAGAAATGCTGACAAAATATATTGGCGATTTAACCACTCCTATTTACTATATTGCCGGTCCTGCAGGTATGGTAGCATCCCTTCGCAAAACGCTTACAGATGCGGGTATTGATGAAGATAATATTCGTACGGAAGAATTTTCAGGATATTAACCGAGGGCCACGAAAGAACAGCGGCTTCAATTATAATAAGATTCCAAAATAGCAGGAGCAGATAAGAATTTTCCGGCGGGAGGTGATAATGTTTTAAGATTTCCAGAAATTATTTTATTGTTTCCCCGATTGAAGTATTTTTTGTTTCATTTTTATTTATTACTACAGTAAAACAACAAATAATGCGAATTCGTATTTGGGATAATTAGTTCCCGGTAGAATTAAATTATTTAATTCTGCGAAGACAGGAAAGCCACAATTTTATTGAGTTCATCTTTGGAGAGAATGCCACCATACGATGGCATGTTTTTTCCGCCATTTACAATCCTGATTTTTAATTCCTGCCCATTTAACCTGCGTCCTATGGTGGTAAGATTGGGCCCGTCAACACCTCCATAATTATTGATCTTATGGCAATATTCGCAACCTTTGGCATAAAATAAATGCACACCCTGCACAATAGTTGAGTCAGGACTTTTAGATTTGATCGCACTCAAGGGTAATTGTTTTGTATTAAAATGTGGCGACCACGGCGCTTTCAAACCGATCACCAGTAAACTGATCACGAATACAAAAACACAGATCACGCCAAACATAGCCCAGGGCCTTTTGATCGGGCTTCTTTCTCCTTTATTAGAAATAAAAGGAATTGAAAATAAGATAACGATCGTGAGCAACGGCCCAAGCAACATCGCCACCGATTCTATCTTGTGAGGCATTAATGCAAACAAAGCAAAGAACGGAACCATGTACCAGTCAGGCTTTGGCGTAGTGTGCAAAACTGCGGGGTCGGGTTGGCCCGACAAGGCCGGAGCTCCGAATAAGACAGCTGCGCAAATAATACAAATGATAATAATCGCGCTGAACATCACATCTCTCCATGCCGCATTAGGCCAAAAAGGAACGCCTTTTTCTTTCAATAAATTCTTGTACCAGGCGCGATAAGTTTTGGGATCTACCAGGCGCCCTGCTTTTGGAGGTTCTGAAATTCCATTTCGGATAACGAGGTACAAATGAAATCCTACAAATAAAAAAATCATAGCGGGAACAATGAATACATGATAGGAATAAAACCTGCTCAGGCTCTGTCCGCCAATAGTATCGCCGCCCAAAAGCAGGCGGCCAAGATATTTACCAATAAACGGAGTACGACCCAATTGTTCAGCAGCTACTACCGAAGACCATACACCATTGGAATCCCAGCGCAACAACTGCCCGGTGAATCCCATGAAAATTGTGCATAACAAAAGAACGACACCGCTGATCCAATTCATTTCGCGCGGGTATTTGTAAGACGCTGTTATATAAACACGGATCATGTGAATGCCCACCAGGATGATCATTGCCGAAGCGCCAAAATAATGGATGCCTCTAAGTATATTGCCAAACTTTGCGGTATTGGTAATAAATAACAGAGATTGATAAGCATCTTTTGAAGAGGGTTGATATAAAAGCGACAAAGCAATTCCAGTGATCACCTGTAACAGAAAACAAAACAATGTAGCACTTCCAAAAACATAGGCCCACTTTGCTTTGGGCGGCACAGGATGTTGTATGATCGGAACAATATTTTCAGTAATGCCCGTTCTGTCATCAACCCATTTCCATATTTTTTTTAAAGTTTTCTTCATGTTGATTTGGATGCGTTGATAGTTGTAAGTGGAATTGGCGCCGTTTTTATTTGTACTTCACCATTAAGTAATCGTACTTCATACCTTGTGAGAGGCTTTGGGGGCGGGCCGCCAGCTACATTACCATTAGCATAATAAACACCTCCATGACAAGGGCACATAAATAAATGCGCATCCTTTTCCCATCTTACAGGGCAGCCCAAATGCGTACAGTTGGCCGCAAAGGCGATAAAATTATTTTGATCAGTTCTTCGCAACCAGGCGGACGATTTTGCAGTTACACCTGCGTAGGGTTTAGGATCTGCATTTATAAAAGTTACCAGGTTGGTAGTTCCTGTTTGGAAATCATTCATTTTCCCTACGGTTCTCCATTGTTGATTTTTCTTTTCTAATAACGGCGCAATCAAAGCGCTCACTACCGGAACAGCCACGGCAACTGCGCTCACACCTGCCAATCCCAGGCTGATTTTCAGAAAAAAATCTCTTCTGCTGATTTCTTTTTTGGATTCGTCACTCATGGCGCAAAATATTTATCCATCCCGTGAGAGATATTATAATGATTATAAAACCTGCAAGGGAAATCAACCAGGTAGTTAATAATCCCCAACCAAGAAACACAATGCCTAATGCAAGGAAGAAAGGCCAATAGGTTGGTTCGGGTAATACTTCCGGCTTTGCTTTTACTTTTTCAATTTGTGAATTCATATAATTATTTATTTTTTTATTTTCAATTGAGTTGTCACTAATTTTTATAATTTCCTGGTTGGCGATATCAGTTTTTAAACCAAGGTTATTACGGTTTGCAGAAAGATTTAAAGTTTTTATCAAAGCGCTTTTGAACCGATGAAGCAATTTCGTTTTTGATAAATATCCTGCGCCAAAGGCAACTGCTTCTTTAAACAGCGAATAATTTAAAGACGATTCTTTTACGTTCTGGAGCGTTTTGTCCAGGAGGGTTATGGGATTTAGGTTTTCAAAAAGATTTTGCGTCTGGTCTTTTAAATCATCTTCAATCGCCTCTTTTTTTCTTTCAAGCTTTTCTATTGCCTTTGAAAGATTTTTGGCGCCGCTGAGTTTTTCCAGTTTTTTTTCAGGTGTATTTTCTTCACTCATTTTCTAAAACTTTATGACCGTTTACTATTATCATGCTGCAATCAGCTATTGACAACCGCTTTATCAGGAACGGGATACAACTCTTTTCTATCAAACCAATTTATCAAAATCGCCATTGAAGCAGTTAAATAAATAAGACAACAGGGAACCCACATAATCAATCCTGCAGCCTGTTGATCTATGGCCGCAGAAATTTTCCATTGATTTCTTATTAAATTTAAATATCCAAACGGGTCAGATATGTTGACGTAATGAGAATAAATTCCCAAAGGTGCAAATGTGATCATCAATCCTAGTATCGTACAAAAAATACATGCTGTGGAAAGATAGAGCACTGCGGATAAAGGTGGTATGCGATAATCACTATAAGGATTGATAACAGGCCAACTAAAAATAATGCCGGCAAATAGTAAACTCAACCATTGCAAATACATTAAACCCATTCCATTCATGGAAGTAGCCTGATTAAAAATGTAGGGAATGTGCCAAAACCACATAATCCCTACGCCAGTAAACCAACAAAAAACAAAGATTTTTATTTTGTTGCTTGAAAGAGAAAGAAGATTTCTTTTGAACCTGTTTTCTTTTGGAATACCTGCTACAAAGAGTGGCGCCGCTATCAAGAGTAATAATACATGCGAAACCATATGGGCGCTGAATAAATAATTTTCAGCTAGAAAATGTAATGGTGATGCCACGCATAAAATAATTAAAAGAATTCCTGCAAAGAAATAGAGCGATTGTCTTCTTAGTTTAAAATGAATTGCATACAAATAAACAATACAAAGTGCCGAAAGAAATAAAATGACGATCGGATCAAAATGCCAGTAAGAAAATATAGAACGCATCATGCAAAGTTTTAAATATTCGTAAAATGTGGAAGTACATAAACCACCGTGAAAACCACTATCCATACAACATCTACAAAATGCCAATAATACCCAACGGTGGTTATTACATTTGAATTGGGCTTATTAAAATCACCAAGAAATGCCAGGGAAAGTATGATGGATAAAATAATCAGACCTACAAAAACATGGAACCCGTGAAAACCGGTAAGTGTATAAAAGCTGGTACCAAAAACACCGCTGCCCAAGGTGACATGCTCATTTATTAATCTCCAATATTCTTTTCCCTGCCCAATCAAAAATATGACTCCCAATGAAATAGTTATTATCAACCAAATTTTTAGATTCTTAATTTTCCCTTTTTTATAATTTCTGTCAGCCATCCAAAAAGTAAAACTGCTGCCAATTAATACAATAGTGAAAACACCTGTTTTTTTTATGTCAAGCGCATGTAAGTCATGTGGCTCAAATCCTGAATTGAAGGCCATATATACAAATGCCAAAATGAGGCAAATAAAGAACATTCCTTCTGTACCGATCACCGTTTTCATCATTGTTTTGTTCATGGTCAATTAATTTTATTTATCCGGGTTATTAGGATGATTCAAATCCCACAACGGCCGTCTGCCGTGAACTACAGGCACTTCGTCAAAATTTTTTAATGAAGGTGGTGAAGTAGTAATCCATTCCAGCGTGAATGCATTCCATGGATCATTTCCTGCTTTCTTTCCGCTTTTTAAACTTTTGAATATCATATATCCCAACTGCAAAATAGAAATGCCCATCAGAAATGCCCCGATAGTGGAAATCATATTTAAAGTTCCATACCATGGAAGATCAGGATAAGTATAAACTCTTCGGGGCATCCCAATCAATCCCAATACATGCTGAACCAAAAAGGTGGCATTGAACCCAATTACGAAAAGCCAAAAAAACCATTTGCCCATTTTTTCATCCAAAAATTTGCCGGTCATTTTCGGAAACCAATAAAATAATCCGGCCAGCACTCCGAAGATAGTGCCGCCTATAAAAACATAGTGAATATGCGCTACCACAAAATAAGTATCGGTTAATTGCCAGTCTATTGGTACAATTGCAAAGGCAATACCTGACAAACCTCCAATCGTGAATTCAATCAAAAAGGCAATTGCAAACATCATCGATACCGTAAATTTTATTTTGCCGCCATACATCGTGGCAATCCAATTGAAAACTTTGACTCCTGTAGGAATACCAATCAACATGCTGCTTGCGGAGAAGAATGCGTCTGCTGTATTGCCCATGCCCACAGCAAACATGTGATGTGCCCACACACCAAACGCAAGCAGTGCAATAGCCACAGAAGAAGCCGCTACAAATGAATAGCCAAAAATAGGTTTGCGTGAAAACACAGGAAATACCTCTGATAAAATTCCAAAAGGAGGAAGGATTACAATGTAAACTTCGGGATGGCCAAAAATCCAAAACAAATGTTGCCATAATAATGCAGAACCTCCGGAGGTTGTATTAAAAAAATGTGCTCCAAATTGCCTGTCGAGCAACAGCATGGATAACGCCGCATTCAGCGCGGGAAAAGCCGCCAATAATAAAAAGGAATTTACAAAAACCATCCATACAAAAAGTGGTAATTTATTCAATGACATTCCTTTCACACGATAATGCAATACCGTCACAATAAGATTTATAGAAGTAGTTACACTTCCAATTCCTGCAAGTAAAAGCCCCAGGCAATAATAATCAATGCCCCGATTAATAGAAAAATTTTTTTCATTGAGGGGCGCATAGTTAAACCAGCCAGCATCAGGCGCACCACCAGCAAGGAAGCTAAAATACAATAACAATCCCCCCAGCAAAGTCATCCATAAACTGAATGCGTTTAACCGGGGGAAGGCCATTTCATTGGCCCCGATCATTAGAGGTGTAAAATAAACTGCAAACCCAAAAACGGCAGGCATGGCAACCAGGAAAATCATGGTAGTGCCATGCATCGTGAAGAATTGGTTATAAGTTTCCGGCCCTAGAAAATGATTCATTGGTTCTGCTAATTGTATGCGCATCAGCAATGCTTCCACTCCCCCAATTAACATGAAAAGTAGTGCCACCAACAAATACATTATTCCAATCATCTTATGATCAACAGTAGATATCCATTGCAGCAATCCCTGATCACCGGTAACACTTATACCGGGAATTGATTTTGACGGTTCGGGTATGTATATAGAATCGCTCATTTTATTTACACTGGATTTTTCAATTGCTTTTATTTTAATTCTTCCAGGTAACTCACAATCGCTTTCACTGAATCCTGATCCATATTGAAATCCGGCATGTGTGCACCTGGTTTAACTTCCTGGGGATCGCTAATCCACTTAAATAAAGTGTTCTTATTATTTTTCATTAATCCCGTTAAAAGAGTTTGCCTGCTTGCAAGGTGAGTCAGGTCGGGACCTACGTTCGAGGTGGCAGCTGTACCTATTATGCGATGACAACTTGCACAGGATTTTGACTGAACCAATTCTGAACCTTTTATGGCCAACTCACCGGTAGGTTGCACCGCGTCTTCTTTATTTGCCGCAAGCCATTTATTAAAATCACTTTCTGTTTGAGCAATTACGTTTATGCGCATCCACGCATGTTGGGCGCCACAAAATTCACTGCAGGCACCAATATATGTTCCCGGCTTTTGGATATTAAGCCATAAATAATTGCTTCTGCCCGGTACCAAATCAATCTTATTTCCCAACTGCGGAACCCACCAATCATGTATCACATCAGCCGAGCGCATCTCCATCAACAATTGTTTGCCCACAGGCAAATGCACTTCATTAGCAGCCATTACATTTGCGTTGGGGTAATCCACTTCCCACCACCATTGATGGCCGGTGATAATTACATCAGGGTGCCTGCCTTTGGGAACATCAGGAGACACGGCGTTCATAGTGGTAATTGTCTGATAAAAGAAAAATGCAAGTAACAAAGTCGGGATGCCAATCATCGCCGCTTCCAGTTTTGTGTTCTTAGAGGTTTGCAACGGTTCGTCTGTATCATCTTTTTTTTGTTTGAATTTAATACAGATATACACGATCAAAAAAATTACCAGTATCAACATTCCCGCTGCCGCAATGTTGAAATAATTGAACAACCTGTTGATTCTGTCTGCTTGCTGCGATGCAGGATTTTCAACCGATTGTAAAAAAACAGGATTCAGAAAATATAGAATTAATGCAAACATTCATCAACCGGATTTTTATTAAAATTTTCTAACAGTAACTTTTATTAAACAGCCGTAAAAATATTCCTGAGGTACTTTTAATTAATTATGGGAAGCCATCGCTGTGTGGATTCTTAAACAAGAATTGTAAATAACATTTCATTATTTAAAAAGTTGATTTTATTAAATTCTTGACGGGCTTTTACAGAGAGTCATTTTTTTAACACCAAAGGATCCTGGTAAGTAAATACAAAAAAAATCCGGTTATCCTTTTTTATTGATGTAATCTTTCAAATTACATCGTTTCCAATGCGACCTCAAACATTGTGCCCATTGGAAATTTAAGCAAATAGAAAAATGGATTATTTGTTTGTTTACTGATAACTCTTCGGTCAATATTCCAATCTACCAATCTTGCTTTTAATCTTTTTTATTCAGGTTACATTGTCATTAAGCCTAAATAATTCTATCGGCGATTGATTAAGAAATAGTTGAAAATATCAATCATTCTAAAGAAAAAAATAACCGCCACGACATCTTTCAAAATAGAAGAAAGATTTTCCCAATAAAACTCTTCGGGTA
>JBEPVG010000009.1:0-15475 GCA_041691175.1 Chitinophagaceae bacterium | reverse complement strand
CCCAACGTTTTATAATAATCGACAAAATCCATTTTCTTATTTTAGCTTTGAAATATTTTTAATAAAATTAAGAGTTATTAAAATAAAAATTCAGAAATTACCCATGTCGGTATGTTTTCTATTTAGTTACTATCAAAATTAATACCTCAATTTTTATCACTAAATCAAAGAAAAATTAATGAAAAAACTCCCACTTTTTATTTTATTATTTTCTACTTCCTGTATAGCGCCACGCGTAAGTATTACAAACACGAATTCATCAGGCAATCTTGTGATTGATGGGAAAACTTTTGCAACTGCCTATCAACAAAGAGCTGCGGAATACAAAGCGCTCTGCTACCAGGCTTTTAATATTGCTCACGAAAGAATTGAAGAATTTAATCGCCAAAGATCTCCAAAATCAAAGGTGATTATGACTGATATTGATGAAACAATTTTGAATAACAGTCCTTATCAGGCTCATCAATTATTAGAGAGAAAAGATTACGATCCTGTTTCATGGAAAGACTGGACTTCAAAGGGAGAAGCAGACACAGTGCCGGGCGCTCTACATTTCCTGCAATTCGCATCTGCTGCAGGAATTGAAATATTTTATGTAACCAATCGTGAAGAAAATGAACGCGAAGGAACTTTGAAGAATTTGAAAAAATTTAATTTTCCTAATGCAGATAATCAACATTTATTATTAAAGAGAAATATCTCTTCTAAAGAACCACGAAAAAATTCTATTGCTGAAACACACACGATTGTTTTAATGATGGGGGATAACATGAATGACTTCAGTTTTTTATTTGAAAAGAAAAATTCAGATGAACGAGATAAAGTAGCGGATTCGTTTGCTGCTGATTTTGGAAACCATTTTATTGTTTTGCCAAATCCAGTTTATGGCGATTGGGAATCTTCTTTGTATCATTATAATCACGGGTTTTCGTCATCTCAAAAAGATTCGGTAATTAAGGCGTCTTTGTATGGTTATTAATACCCGTTTTGCTGAGGACCAGATAGGAATAAATCATTGGTCTTGGTCTGTTGTGGTTAAGCTTCACTCTACAATCCAAATTTTTGCAATTTTTTCGTCCTCCATCATAAATCCTTTTGTAATTGATGGAAGAAATCTTCCAAAAAAATCCGTGAAATTTTTGATGCGCTTCTCATTGGAAACAATTGCCAACTTATTCCATTTGGCAAAATATTTAAAACCCAAAAGAGCATCTTTTATCCATGCACCTAAAGTGTAATTTTTTAATGCTGTATTTATAACAAGTAGATAATTTATTTTGCCAAATTCTTTTTCGATTTTTTTTACCAAAGGATTAATGGTTTTATTATAATCATCCGCAGTAATTATTCCTATTGCTTTGAAGGCAGCAACGTTTGATGGCAGGCCTGAAATAATTTCAATCATAAAATTATTTTTTGTAATAGTACAAAATTTGAAAGGCCAGGTAAAGTTATAACTAACAAAAATAAATATCACACCAATAAAACTAATTTTTTAAAAGCATTGCAGAGCACTTTCCCGTTATGAGGGATAAAAAAAAACTTCCGCATTTTTTGTGCGGAAGTTTTGAATTATTTAATCCTGGGGATTACAAGTTTTTCAGGGTTAAACTTTTAAAGCCGTTTAAAGGGCTGGGCTTTCATTAGGATTTATGTCTTTAAAAAAATACTGAATTTAAAAAAATAGAAAGTTGACTGACATCAGATTTTATTGGTTTTTCCCGGATTAAAGGAATGGTTTCTTTTCAATGGATTTGGATTTTCGATTAATGTTTGTTGAACATCAATCAACTTCTGGAACAAAGATACAGCGATATGAAACCCTGTACAAGAGCGCAATTGCTTAATTTTACAACTATTGTATTTACTGTCGCAGTCGTAATTTAACGATTAGAAATATTCGTATAATTACTCCAGTGAATTTTATTTTGATAAAATGCCAAATAGAAATTTGATTTTTTTGTTCGTTTACTATTTGATTTTTTTTTAGAAATGATTAAAAGTTCTGGAAATAAAACAAAAAAAAACTTCTGCAGTTTAATTGCAGAAGTTTTTAAAGATTTAATTCCTGGGTTGTGTTTTTCAGGGTTTAACATTTCAACTCTTCACAGAGCCGGGTTTCATTCGGATAATTATTCTTAGGTATTGGATTCAAAAAAAAAGAAGTTGACTGATATCGGATTATGGTTTTTCCCGGATTAAAGGAATGGTTTCTTTTCAATGGATTTGGATTTTCGATTAATGTTTGTTGAACATCAACCAACTTCTGGAACAAAGATACTGCTCGGTGAAACCCTGTGCAAGAGCGCAATTGCTTAATTTTACAACTATTGTATTTACTGTCGTCCTCGTAATTTAACGATTAAAAATATTCGTATAATTACCCAAATAAACAATCCTAAGTATAAATAATAAGTGCAACATAGAATGTTAGCTAAAAAAATAAATCTTCTTCTGAAAATACTTGATTCAATTTATCTTCGTTCTTATGTCTAAGTTTTTAATTGTTGGTTTGGGAAACCCGGGAAATGAATATGCGCACACCAGACATAATATTGGATTTGATATTTTAACCGCTTTCGGCCTGAAGCATAAAGTTTTTTTTCAATCAGCGAGATTGGCAGAAATAGCGGAAATAAAATTTAAAGGGAAAATATTCGTTTGTATAAAACCAACTACATTTATGAATCTTAGTGGAAGAGCGGTAAAGTATTGGTTAGATAAAGAAAAAATAGCGATTGAGAATTCTTTGACAATTGTTGACGACCTCGCGCTTCCTTTAAGCAAGCTGCGATTGCGAAAACATGGCAGTGACGCTGGTCACAACGGATTGCGTGATATTCAAAATATTCTTGGAACGGATGAATATCCCAAGCTGAGGTTTGGAATTGGAAACCAGTTTCCCAAAGGAATGCAAATAGAATTCGTTTTAAATCGTTGGTTGCCGGAAGAAATACCGATAGTAGAAAAAAAAATTGAAAAAAGTATTGAAATAATTGAAGAGTTTGCTACCATTGGCATTGACAGAACAATGAGTGGCATAAATAATTTAAAATTTTAATTATCTCATAGATAAATTCTTTTTTAAATTTGTTTTTTATATTTTCGCAAAACCTTTGAAAGCCATGACTAAACCTGAATAAATGAAGATATTTTGTATAGGACGTAATTATGCCGAACATGCTAAGGAATTAGGTAACGGAATTCCCGATGAGCCTATTATTTTTATGAAACCAAAAAGTGCACTTGTGCAAGGGCACACTCCTTTTTATTATCCGGAGTTTACCAACGATCTTCATTATGAAGCTGAGTTGGTAGTGCGCATTAGTAAAAATGGGAAATACATCCAGGAAAAACACGCTACTAATTATTACAACGCAATTTCCGTTGGAATTGATTTTACAGCACGAGATATACAGCAACAATTGAAAGAAAAAGGCCTTCCTTGGGAAAAAGCAAAAGCATTTGATAATTCTGCTGCAGTGGGGAAATTTATTGATATAACACCCGCAATTGATAAAAAGAAAATCAACTTTTCACTATCAAAAAATAAAGAAACTGTTCAGCAGGACAATTCCGGTTCAATGATCTTTACAATCGACCAGATTGTTGCCAACATTTCTAATTATTTTTCGATAAATATTGGTGATCTTATTTTTACCGGCACACCTGCCGGAACCGGGGAATGTATTGTTGGTGATTTATTGGAAGGTTATTTTGAAAAAGAACAGGTTCTTTCCCTGGAAATTAAATAGGTAGGTCCAATATCTAATATTTTTCTTGTTTATCTAACAGCAATGCGTAAACGAAAACAGAAATTGTTTTTAAAAAGAAAATAAAAATCCTTGTTATTTATTGTTTTACTGGATTTTGAAAAACCCATTGGCATATTTCCTCATTAGCACATTAGGTTATCAACTAAAGGTTTCTCTTATCTTTTCCCAAAATGTTTTATCATTTTTGTCTGGTTTGGGTTTGAAGTTTTCGCTTTCCAGCAGATTTTCAAGAGCTGTTTTTTCTCCTTCAGAAACAATCTGTGGAGTCCAAACATTTACCTGAATGAGCTGATCACCTTTTTCATGGCTGTTTATAGACGGAAATCCTTTGCCTTTTAACCTGAAAATTTTTCCGCTTTGAGTTCCCGGTGGAACTTTAATTTTAGCACGACCATCAATTGTAGGCACTTCTGATTGTGTTCCAAAAACGGCATCTGGAAATGAAACATAAAGGTCAAAAGCTACATTTAATCCTTCGCGGTGCAAATATGGATGAGCTTCTTCTTCAATTAAAATCACCAGGTCGCCAGAGCCGCCACCGCGTTCGCCCATGTTGCCTTTTCCTGACATGCTTAACTGCATTCCTTCCTGAACGCCGGCTGGTATTTCTATCGTTACCATTTCTTCGCCGTATACTCTTCCTTCGCCTTTGCAAACAGTACATTTGTTGGTGATGACAGATCCTTCACCGTTACAATCAGGGCAAGTTGTTACAGTTTGCATCTGGCCCAAAAAAGTATTTTGTACTCTGCGTACCTGCCCATTTCCACCACAAGTTCTGCAGGTTTGCGAGCTGTTTTTATCTTTTGCGCCGCTGCCACCACAGGTATTGCAGGAAATATATTTTTTTACTTTGATGATTTTGGTGGTTCCTTTTGCAATCTCTTCATAATTCACTTTAATTCTTACCCTCAAGTTAGTTCCTCGAACACCTCTGCTTCTTCTTGAACTACCACCACGTGAGCCGGAGAAGAAGCTTCCAAACATATCATCGCCGAAAATGTCGCCAAACTGACTGAAGATATCATCCATATTCATACCTTGTCCGGAAAAGCCGCCACCACCGCGTCCCGGCCCAAATGCATTGTGTCCGAACCTGTCGTATTGTGAACGTTTATCCGAATCACTCAAAACCTCATAAGCTTCCGCAGCTTCTTTAAATTTATCCTCTGCAGTGCGATCGCCGGGATTTCTATCCGGATGAAATTGCATAGCAACTTTTCTATAAGCTTTTTTAATTTCTTCCGCGGTTGAGTTTTTATTAACACCGAGAATTTCGTAAAAGTCTCTTTTTGTCGACATCGTATTTCCCATAATATTTTTGCTAACTGTCTTCTGAACAGTTAGCAGTTGGGTTAATTTTAATTTGTTTTTTCAGAGAGATCATTTGCCTACAACAACTTTAGCAAACCGAATCAGTTTATCGTTTAGGTAATATCCTTTTTGTAATTCTGCAACTACTTTTCCTTTTAATTTTTTCTCATCAACGTGGATCTCAGAAACTGCCTCATCCTTCTCAACATCGAAATCGGTATGAAGCGTATTGATTGATTTTAAGCCCTTGGATTGTAAATTTTTTCGGAATTTATCGAATACCAGCAATATTCCCTCTTTCAACACGTGATCTATCTCACTTTCTTTAAGTTGTTGCTCTGCCCTATCCATATCGTCTAAAACATCCAGCATTGAAACAATTACTTCTTTCCCTGCGGTTTGTCTGACTTCAATCGCTTCTTTTGAGGTGCGTCTTTTATAATTATCAAACTCTGCAAAAAGACGAATATATTTTTCTTTCTGTTCTGCTAATTCTTGCTGAAGTTTTTGAAGTTCTTCGGTTTCTATTCCGTCATCCGGATGCATTTTCTCCTGCAAATCTTCGCTCTCTTCAATTGAAAAATCTTCTGCCTCTATCGGCTCTTTAGATTCATTTTCTGGCATGTCTTTTTTAATTTTTTTTTGATTTTACAAAATTGGCTGCAAAGGTAGTATAGTCAAACTTTTTGCCAACATTAAAATTTAGACAAAATGACACAAAAGATTTAAAAAGAAAAGGGGAAATGTTAAAAGATTATTTAGCAACCTGGAATTTACCCGATTCAACAACTGAACCTTGTTTGTCACGAAGTTGAAAAATGTAAATGCCGCGATAAAAATCATTTAGTGAAACGGTGATTTTCTCATCAGTAACTTTGAGTTCTTCAATTTTTTTTCCAATAAAATTAAATATCACCAGGGTATAGGAATTATCATAGTTTTTTATAAACTCAAAATTGATAAAACTGACTGCAGGATTGGGGTAAAATTTGACCGTTTTTACAGCATCGGATGTAATCCGGTCTGGCTTTACCTGAGCATTGCTGAAAAATTGAAAGCCAACAACAAGTAAAAATATGTAGAAAATTCTTTTCAATATTTACAA
The DNA here is from genome assembly GCA_041691175.1 of Chitinophagaceae bacterium. GTDB lineage: Bacteria > Bacteroidota > Bacteroidia > Chitinophagales > Chitinophagaceae > Ginsengibacter. Next base: position 9,280 of record JBEPVG010000009.1, on the reverse strand, counting down.
AGTTATTAATTAAAATTAAAATTACAACTTCCGTACCTTTTATATTGTTTAAAAAAACTTATATTTTAAAAATTAATCACAATTTTGCTTTCAACAATAACGCGTTAAGGATTTGAAAATTGTTTATAGTAAAAACAATTTATAGCTATTATTAAAGAAGCATTTAATTGCGTTATTCAATATTTGGATTTTTTGCTGTGGTAAACCAACAAATACTCCGGATTTATATTTTCAGAATTAAAAATATTATTATACTAAAACCTTAATAACGGTTAATGATAGACGAAAGTAAAATTCCGATAATTTACAACTCCTGAATTTAGGTATAGCCAATTTTCGAAAAATGAACTTTATCCGGCTGAGATGGCATAATGATTTCAAAAAAATAGACAAGAGAAACTAAATTTATTCTAAAACCCAAGCCACGCAAAGATTATCAAAAAATCTAAATTCAATTTTCAAATCAATCCTTTGTTCTTTTATAAAATGAGCATTAATAAATCCTTGTCCATTTTCGAAAAATAATTCATCAATGCTCATGTTATTTTTAAAACTCAACGGACTTTTTCCATGCCATTTATAAATCGTTTCTTTGGCACTCCAAAAGAGTGTGAGCAGTTGATAATGAATAATGGGCAATACATTATCCGGCAAAAGAGATAACTCCTTTGCACCTAAAAACTTGTTTTTTACCAATGTAATCTTTGGTCTTACTAATTCTACATCAATTCCAACCGGTTTATTTTCACTTACAATCGCCGCTGCAAAATTTCCACAATGTGAAATTGAAAAATTAAACTTCCCGTCACTTAATAAAGGTTTTCTTGACTCAGCTATTTCTATTAAATGCAGAGGAAAATCAGGATGTATAATCTGGAGAAGATAGCGACCTGCAAGGTGTTGCAATCTTTTTTGCGGATGCGATATTTCGTTTTTGATCGTCACATTTTCTAAAAAGAAATCTTCATTTTCGGTAATATGCCAAACAGCAAGTTTGGTAGAATCGTTGATATTATGTTGATAAAACAAAGGCATTTAAAAAAAATTATTCTTCAATTTATATTTTGATGAATTATTTTGCAAGTGTAAAATAACCGCAATTAAATGATTTTATCTGATAAGAGAATTTTGGAAGAAATTGAGAAGAAAACAATTGTTATTAAACCTTACAACCGCGAAAAATTAGGCAGCAACAGTTACGATGTTCATCTAGGGAAAATACTTGCCACTTATAAAGATGCAATTCTTGACGCAAAAAAACATAACGAAATTGAGTATTTTAATATTCCTGAGGAAGGCTTTGTTTTACTACCAAACTTATTATATCTCGGCGTTACTTTAGAATACACAGAAACACATGCTCATGTTCCTTTTCTCGAAGGGAAATCTTCTACAGGTCGTCTTGGCATTGATATTCACGCGACAGCAGGAAAAGGCGACGTTGGTTTTTGTGGCCATTGGACCTTAGAAATTTCTTGTAAAATTCCGGTAAAAATTTATGCTGGAATGCCAATCGGGCAATTGATTTATTTTCCGGTAGATGGAGAAGTTGAAGTAAAATATGACGCAAAGAAAAATGCAAAATATAGCCATCAGCCAGACAAACCAGTTGAAAGTATGATGTGGAAAAATAAGTTTTAAAAAAGAATCCTGCTTGAGTTAATACAAAATTTATTGCAACTTATAAGCTACTACTTTTTTCGCAAGAAAAGTGGGAATATACACCATCCTTTTTTCAGGATCATAGCCAATATCTGCTGCATTGATTTGCTGCTGGTGAGTTTCAAGCAATGTTTCAAAATGACCATCCGCATAAACGTAATAAATATATCCGACCCATGACGAAGCCAAAAAATCTCCATTGCCAACAGGTTCAATTCCATCAATGCCTTCAGTCACTTCAGTAATCTGAGAAATTTCTTTATTCGCATTCGCTTTCATCAATAATTTTCCTTTGGCAAATATCAGATCATCACCCATTGCTTTCAATCCATTCGCGCCATTAATATTATCAAGAAACAACGTAGGCAAATCATTTTCAATTCGCCATATTTTAGAAGTTTTTGAATCGGAAACATAAATAACGCCTTCATCCGAAACAGTAATGTCATTGAGCATTTGAGCGCCGGGAATCGCAATTTTCTTTTCTACTTTTCCTTTGTTTAAATCGATCACAACTACTTCGTTAATATCAGCAGCATAGAGATGATTGCCAAATTTTCCCAATCCTTTGGGTGCATTTAAACCTATAATAAAAGCGGTATCAATAATTCTTCCGTTCGCAGATAATTTCCCTACACCCCCAATTCCATCAGCATCCCAGCCTCCGCCGTTTATTATAGACACATACAAAATGTCGTTTTGCAAATCTGGCAAAACTGATTCCGGAACTGCAATCACAGTGTCTGTTTCCCATTGTTTTATTAACTGATGTTGCTGGCTGTTGGCAGTAAGAGATATGAAAAAAATGGCGGACAAAATAAGCTGCTTCATAAAATATTGTTTTAGAAAAAATCAATAAAACAAGTTACAATTTAAACTTTTTTTACAAATTATTTCTTTGACTTTTGACCAATTCGATTACGGTTATTTCTGCCAGGATCCCTACTCTGCCTGGATATCCAATAAATCCGAAGCCCGGATTTACATATAATTTTTGTTTTCCTTCTTCATACAGTCCATCCCATTCTTTATAAATATATTGAACCGGACTCCATTTGAAACCGGGAATTTCTACACCGAATTGCATTCCATGTGTATGACCACTAAGCATTAAATCTACATCACTATATTCAGGACGGACTTGCGCGTCCCAATGGCTCGGATCGTGACTGATCAAAATTTTAAAAGGAAAATTTTCTGTTCCGGCATAAGCCTTTTTCATGTCGCCATATTTTGGAAAACGTGCTTTTGCGCTCCAGTTTTGAATTCCGATTAACGCAATTTTTTCTCCGTTCTTTTCAAGTTCCACGTGTTCATCCATCATTAATCGCCAGCCCAGTTTTTCATGGACTTTAGCAAGATCTATCAAATTTTGTTCTTTTGTTACACCTTCGTAAGGCCACTTTATATAATCTCCATAATCATGATTCCCAAATGTAGAATAAACACCCATGGGCGCTTTTATTTTATTAAAAACATCCATATAATTTTCCATTTCAGGTGCGCGATCGTTCACCAGGTCGCCACTAAAAATAACCAGGTCCCCATTTTCAGCAAGGATCTTTTCAACGCCACGCTCCACAGCTTTTTTATTCATAAAACTCCCGGAATGGACATCGCTGAAATGGACAATTTTTATTCCATCGAATCCTTCGGGTAAATTATCAAAGGCAAGTTTTATACGTTTTACTTTGTAATTATATTTATTGGAAAAACCATAAATCAAACTTCCGAAAAGTGATGTTCCCGCGGCTAATCCAACCCAGCTAAGGAATACAGATCGGCTGATGCCATCGCTATTCATTTGCGAAACTTCTGTATTTCTAAAAAATGCTTTTCCCGCGAGCCATTGAATTAAACGGCGCACATCATCAATTAGAAAAAAAACTGATGAAATTAATTGGCCAAAAACAAACGCCAGAATGCTTGCGAAAAGATACGTCCTCACTTTTTTTGGTAAAAACTCAGGACCCGTAAAAATAAAAATTAACAAGCCCGCAATAGATACAATCGCCACCACCCAATAAACAGAAAAAAGGATCGTTCTTATTTTTGAAGAAGCAGAATGGCTTACCGATTTTATTGCCATGAAAACATAAATGTCCAATAAAATCATAATCACAATGGTGATAAAAGTTCCGAATGGAGTACGCATTATTCTAAATTATTTTAACCGATTAAAAAAGGAGAAATTCGTCTATTTGTTTATTTACTGCCTTGATCGTTTCATTATTCAAATGACCTTCTTCATCCATCACTTTGTCAATTACCGAAATAGGAAGTTTGTTATAAAAAACATTCATTTTCATGTAATGCAAAGTGTCTGAAAGATGATCCATTCCGCGTAAGTTGCCGGCCCTTCCTGTAGCAACCCCGGTCAATAAGGCCTTCTTAAAATTCCAAACTTTTCTAATGTCACTGTTGTCAATAAGCGCTTTTAAAACTCCGGGATAGGAACCATTATATTCAGGAATAATAAAAATAAATTTATCAGTTGGAATTAAAATTTCTGTTTCCGCTTTTAAGATTCCTTCGGAACGATGAAGAGTGTCAAGGCCTTTTAAAGAAAAAATAGTTGCTTCAATGTTTTTATTTTTCATGATCCGCTGATATTCTGCGGCCACTTTTTCCGTGTGGCTTTCGTTGCGGTTTGTGCCGCTGATAATCGTGTACATAAATATAAAATTAATTGCTTTTCATCTTATTCATTTATTAAAATAACAAATTGTTAGAAGTTGGGGGATTAATAAATGGCTTTTTACCGCAGATTTTGCCTTAATATTATGCCTAATAATTAAATTTGCCGGAATGGCAGAATTTATATAAAAGTTCAAGTTGGAAATATAATGAGAAGGAGAAATTTAATCCAAATCTAAAAAAAATAGTAGGATAACCGAAATAGAATTATGGGAAAAATAATAGGAATAGCGAATCAAAAGGGCGGCGTGGGCAAAACAACAACTGCGATCAATCTCGCTGCGAGTCTTGCTGTGCTTGAGTTTAAAACTTTGTTAGTAGATGCTGATCCGCAGGCAAACACCACAACGGGCGTCGGCTTTGATCTTCATAATGTAACTATCGGTCTTTATGATTGCATGGTAAATGAAACGCTGGCCAAAGATGTTGTGTTAAAAACAGAAATTCCTTATCTCGATTTGATGCCTTCACATATTGATCTGGTAGGTGCTGAGATTGAGATGATCAGTTATCCTGATCGCGAAAGTGTTTTGAAAAATGTTTTAAAACAAATTCGTGATCAATACGATTTTGTTATCATTGATTGCTCGCCATCTTTGGGATTGATAACCGTGAATGCACTCGTAGCCGCAGACAGTGTGATCGTGCCGGTTCAGGCAGAGTTTTTTGCTTTAGAAGGTTTGGGGAAATTGTTGAACACGATTAAAATAGTTCAAAACAGACTCAATCCTGAATTACAAATCGAAGGACTTTTGATGACGATGTATGATGGAAGGTTGCGTTTGTGCAACCAGGTTGTAAATGAAGTAAGACATCATTTTGAAGAGCTCGTTTTTAACAGCGTTATTCACCGAAACACACGCCTCAGCGAAGCTCCAAGTTTTGGAAAGCCGGCAATACTTTATGATGCAGACAGTAAAGGAGCGATCAATTATTTGAATCTTGCGAAAGAAGTTTTGCAAAAAAATAATATGACCAGGATGAATCAAATTGATAAGGTTTTGGAACATCCATAAAAAAATTAAAATAAAACTCTTATCGAAGCAAAACATTAAAATGAGTAAACCAAATAGAAAAGAAGCGTTGGGAAAAGGAATCCGGTCGTTGTTACAAAATATAGACAGCGATCTTTCTGTTACAGAAAAGAGTTTTATAAAAGATTCTTCTGAAAAAACAAATGCGGCAAATGCAAGAATTCCACTAAATCAGATAGAGGCAAACCCGAACCAGCCACGTCATGATTTTGATGAAAATGCGTTGAGTGAATTAGCGGCTTCTGTAAAAATGCATGATATTATCCAGCCAATAACAGTTACCAAAACTGCAAAAGGAAAATATAGAATTATCGCTGGCGAAAGAAGATTTCGCGCAGCAATAATTGCCGGGCTGGCAGATATTCCGGTTTATATAAGAGACGTAAAAGATTCCAAAATCCTTGAACTCGCTTTGCTCGAAAATTTGCAAAGAGAAGATTTGAATTCAATTGAAATAGCCCTTAGCTATAAGCAATTATTGGAGGAATTGGATTACACGCAGGACCAGCTTGCAGAGCGAATGGGCAAAGAAAGAAGCACCGTTACAAATTATATTCGCCTTCTAAAATTACCACCGGATATCCAGGCTGCAGTGCGTAATGGAAACATTACAATGGGCCATGCACGCGCACTTATTAACGTGGATGTGGTGGACAAACAATTGTATATTTTTAATGAAATAAAAAGTAAAGAACTTTCTGTGCGCCAGACAGAAGAACTGGTAAGAAAATTATATACACCCGGAAAAACTGCTGTTAATAATTCTGTAAAAACCACGCTACCACCGTCTTTGAAAAAAATTGAAGATAATTTAGCATCTCATTTCAGCACTAAGGTGAAAATGATTCACAGTAAAAAAGGAACCGGCAGCATCACTTTTGATTATTTTTCTATCGAAGAATTAAGTTCACTTTTAGACAAGATGCAGGTTTCGGTAGATTAAAACTATGTCAGCACGTTCATTCATTTTTATCATTTTATTGCTCCTTCTATTGCCGGAAAGCTCCCTTTTTGCGCAGCAAAAGGAAGATACTGTTCTTATAAAACAGGATACGTCGGTTATAATAAGAGGTGATTCAACTATTGTAAAACAAAATGCGCCGGATACTTCCGGACAAAGTTTATTGTCTCTTGATAAAACAACAAAAAGATACAATCCAAAAGTGGCAACACTTAGATCTTTAATTTTGCCTGGATGGGGACAATGGTATAATAAAAAGTATTGGAAAATTCCAATTGTTTATGGAGCATTAGGAATTACAGCCGGAGTATTTTTCTACAACCTCAAAACATATAAACTACTTCGCCTCGGCGTCGTTTATCTTTCAGATAGTATTCCTGGAAATGATCGTCTTGTTGATCCGCAATTTGCCGGCCTGTCTTTAGAATCTCTACGCTTTTATAGAAATGCATACCGCCAAAATATAGATTATTCGGTGTTGTTTTTTTTGGTTTTATGGGGATTAAATGTTGTAGATGCCACTGTTGACGCGCATTTAAAAGCATTTGATGTAAGTTCCGATATTGGAATGAGAATCAAGCCTGAGATTGGTAACATGAACAACCCGGGAGTTTCTTTTGTTTTCTTTTTCAAGGACAAAAGCAATAAACCTTTGCTCCCACTTCCTTAAAACTAAGACTGAATAAATTGTTTGATTAATTATTTCCTTCAAACTTTGATTACGCCTGTTAGCTTATTTGGAAAAGTGACATTCTAATTTTCCAAACCCCAAATTATTATTTTGTAAAACAAGAATCTCTGTTATTTATTCATTTACTACAAAATTGGTCACATCAATTTTTAGATCCAGTGGTAACAGAACCTGCTCCATCATCGTTTGTTTCCCAGGTTCGATACAATCTTGAACTGCTTCCCAATCTCGTAGGTCTGTAAGGCGTCTCTACGGTCTTAATTTCGGCTTTTATTTCCACGGGTTCCGTGATAATGGTATTGGTAGGTTTATTAATAGCAATAGAATCAGTGGCAGCATTTATAGGTGTCTCCTCAGGTATCACTTTCGTTTCCGATTGAACGGTATTAATTGCTGGAACAATAATGGTAGACGTATCTGCTTGCTTCTCAACAGGGTTAGTTGCAGTTACAACGCGGGTCTCAGGCGCTGGTTTTGGCTGACTCGGTAAAATTGTATTTGGATCAGCGGTCTTTTTTGGTGGATAATATTTATCCATTAATGGATGCGTTGATTTTTCATCAGTTTGGGAAAAGCCATGCAACGAAAAAAAAACCACAAAGAAAAAAAGCATAAATAGCATTTTGTTTTGCATACAAATCTTTTTCTTTTAAAGATATTTTATTTTAAATACTAAACCTTCTTTAGATAAAAATTTTATCTAAATTTTAAGTGGTTATTTAATTACACAAAAACCAATGATTTCCCCAAAAAACATTATGATACGTAAAATAATTTTCTTCGTATATGCTTTGCATTTATATTGATGAAAATAGAAATATGCAATAATTGTTGCTTTACTATTATTTTTTTTAACTACGATTATTTGACTTTTTTTCTCCTTTCCATAAGTTCATGAAAGGTGGTTAAAATGAAGCCGTTATTTTTTAAAAATTTTCTAAACCCAGGATCGAGCATAGCCAACATGTCAGCTTTTCTTTTCTCTCCGCTATCTGTTATTTCCGAAAATATTTCCGAAGGATCGGTGCAATGCATAATCACCATAGTTATTCCGGGCTTCAACTGCATTAAAGCTTTTTCATACAGATCCACACGCCACTTACATAATGCCTCATCATCTTTTATATTTACCGGTGGATTCCAATCATAACTGCTATTTATAAGATCATCCAGCAATGGCAATCCGGCATTCCAGATTTTTCTTCCCAACTGCTGAAAATAAAGAAGTTGATCAGCGCCTAAATTCATTTCTTTTCTAATGTATGAGTCATGGCCACCTGGAAACATGAGCGGGATTTGTTTTTCAATTCCTAACTGAATATATTTCATTAAAAAATCACCACTGGCAAATAAAGTGCCCATGTGAGAATCAAGGTGCGTCGGATAAAAACCCATTTTTTCTGCACGGTTTAGTTGAGCCCGGATTTCTTTGTCCACTTCATCAGCCGAAGCATGTTTTACCACATCCGGAACGTCCGGCCACATAGATCCTGTTGAATCAGTTAATCCCCCAACCACTGCTTCACCCGCGAGGGGCTGCCACCGATAATCTTTCCATTCAGAAGTGAGCGTAAGATGCAAACCCGCGTCAATACCGGGATGCGCATTAATGTATCTCACAATCTGTGGAACCCACGGGCACGGCATCATGACGCTAGTTGAATTAGCGACGCCCTCGGCAAACACTTTTTCAATGCCCCTATTTGAACTCAAAGACATTCCGGCATCGTCCATGTGAAAAATAATAACTCGCGCATTTTTAGGAAACCCCAACCGCTGTGCATAAGTGCTGTCCTGCGATTGAGCCGAAAAACTAAAAATGCCAAACAGTAGAAATAATATCAAATTTTTCATAAAATGAATTTTCTGAAAATTAAGTAATCTTTATTATCACGAAATAATTTATTTTAAAATGTAAAATAATGTTCTTGTACAAAATTACTTTTTGTAGTAATTCACCACAGTTTACGTAGTGTTATAAACAGGAATTGCGTTTATTTATTTGTCTGCTATCAGAAATTATTATCTTATAACAAAAATATTTTCTATTCTTGTGATTGCTTTTAATTCAAGATAAATATTCAATGGAAATAATAAAAACGATCAACATTTCATTATCTTTCTTCCTCAAAATAGCCATGCTTGTTGCATTTGCTTATTTTGGTTTTCACTATCCACAAAATACAATGATGAAATATATGCTGATGATCACATTGCCGGTAATCACCATGGTGC
>JBEPVG010000008.1:0-16716 GCA_041691175.1 Chitinophagaceae bacterium | reverse complement strand
ATGATATTCTTTGCATTGACTTATTCTTATATGATTTATTTCAACAACAAAATTAAACTTAATAAAACATGAGATTTTATAAATGAAAACTAAAGTTCAGACATCAGAAATAAGCCGCTTACATTCTATCAATAATTTTTCTTTGTTGATAGCCACCGTTCCTACTTCTTCACAAACAATTCCTCCGGCGATATTGGCAATCTTTGCGGCAAGCTCAATATCTTTTGTAGCAGCATAAATTAATGAGGCAACTGCAATTACTGTATCGCCCGCACCGCTTACATCAGCAATATTTCTTCTGTGAGAGGGGAGAATATTTTTAATGTTTTCCTCCTGATAAAAAATTCCTTTTTCTGATAAGGTGATTAGGGAAATATGATGATTCAATTTTTCTTTTAATTGGGAATGTATTTCAGAGAGAAGTTCTGGCGAAATTTCTTCTGGCAACAGATTTAATCCTGTAATTGCTTCATTCAGATTTGGTTTAAACAAGGTCACATTCTGGTAACAAAAAAAATTTTTTCTTTTAGGATCCACAGCAGTAATAGCGTCATTTTTTATGCAGAAAGAAATTGTATTTGCAATAATTTTTTTTGTAAGAATTCCCTTATTGTAATCTTCAAAAATTACCACATCAGGCTTTTCTGTGGTGATAAATTTCTCCATTTGATTTTGCAATTTCTCTTCATCAGTCTCGTCAATATCATAAGCGATTTCCGCGTCGAGCCGCATCATTTGCTGGTTCCGGCTGATGATCCTTATTTTATTAGTAGTAATCCTTTTTTTACTTTCTAAAATAAACCGGGTATCAATATTTTTTTCAAGCAATAAATTTTTTAACTGAACACCATCCTCATCATCGCCCAAAATAGTAATCAATGCTACTGAAGCGCCAAGCGCCTGGATATTTAAAGCAACATTTCCTGCACCGCCAATTCTTTTTTCTCTTTTGCTTACAGCTACCACCGGAACCGGTGCCTCAGGTGAAATTCTTTCCACATTTCCCCACCAATATGTATCCAACATTACATCGCCAATTACAGCGACTTTCATTTTTGAAAACTGTGAAAATAAGTGATCAATATCTAAATTCATTCAATAGTTGATTTGCTTTTTTTCTGATTACGGATGGTGATGTAATAAACCGGAATGCCTGCTAAAACAATGCCTAATCCCCACAAGGTATAAAACGGTTTAAAGATGATCAGGAAGATACAAAATACTGATCCCATAATAATATAAAGCGCGGGCAAAAATGGATATGCAAATGCTTTGTAAGGCCGTTCAATATTGGGTTTCGTTTTGCGAAGCACAAAAATTCCAATGATGGTAAGCACATAAAAAATAACAACGACAAATGCAATCATGTCTAAAAGATCATTATAACCGCCACTTAAACAAAGGATGGAAGCGACGACGGCCTGAGCCCATAACGCCCATTCCGGAACGGCTTTTTTATTCAATGTTCCCGCCTTCTTAAAAAACAAACCATCTTTTGCCATCGTATAATAAACTCTTGCACCGGCCAAAATTAATCCGTTGTTGCAACCAAATGTAGATATCATAATCATCACCGCAATAACCGCGGCTCCATAATGTCCAAAGATGGCGTTCGAAGCTGCAACAGCAACGCGATCACCACCCGGAAAAGCAATTTGATCCAATGACAAAGCATTTAGATACATCAAATTGGTCGTGATATAAATTATGGAAACAATCAACGTTCCAAGGAATAGACTGAGGCCGATATTTCTTTTCGGATTTTTTATTTCTGCTGCGATAAAAGTAACATTGTTCCAGGCATCGCTGCTGAAAAGCGAACCCACCATAGAAGCAGCGATGGCGCCGATTAAAATCGTTCCGCTAATGGGAAACCAGTTTCCATTTTTTACAAAGTTGCCATTCACTTTTTCTAATTGCATTGCATTCAATCCGCTTTGCCAGTTTTCATTCCAGAAGCTGTGTTTTACCAACAGAAAACCAAGAATGATCAATCCGAAAAGTGACAGTAACTTAATGGAAGTAAAAGTGGTTTGAATAATTTTTCCTCCATTGATGCCACGGGTATTTGTATAGGTAAGAAAAAGTATTGAAGCTATCGCTAAAATTTGCGCAGCAGAAATATGAAAATTTCCCAAGGAAAATAGAAAAACATTTTCACCAACTTCGGGAATCAGGTAAGCAGTAAAACGGCTAAAAGCCACGCCAACAGCAGCAATCGTTGCTGTTTGAATCACCGTAAATGAACTCCATCCGTACAAAAAACCTGCCAACGGATTGAATGCTTCGCGCAAAAAAACGTATTGTCCGCCCGCTCTTGGAAACATGCCGCTCATTTCCCCATAACTTACGGCAGCCATTACCGTCATGAGTCCGGTGATAACCCAGACCACAATAAGCCATCCGGCGCTGCCGACGTTTCTGACAATGTCGGTGCTCACAATAAAAATCCCGGAACCGATCATAGAGCCTGCTACAATCATGGTAGCATCAAAGAGGCGAAGGCTTGGTTTAAAAGCAGTTGCATGTTCATTCATAAAAAATCCCGATTAAATAAAAACGGGATTGAAGATAAATATTTATTTGAGATTCAGCGGATGAATCACTTTTTATTTTCAGAATCCAATTTATTTAAACCATCAATTACATCCGGCGTGATGTTTAAAGTAGAATCTTTATAAAACATAAAACCAGGTTCATAGGAAAATATGTAAGAATATTTTCCATCTTTATTATAGACTTTTAAAAAATTTTGAATGCGGGTTAAAATATCTTCTTTCATTTTTGAATTATAATTATACAATTCGTTATCAATATTTTGTTTGCGCACCTGCAAATCCTGCTGCATTTTATTCATTTCCTGCATCGCTGCCTCTTGTTCTTTTTGATTCATTGTTGCGGCTTTTTGTTGCAATTGCATCGCGCGGTTTTGATATTTTTTTTGCATAGCAGTAATTTCATCATTGGCTGAAGATTGTTTGCGTTCAAAATCTGCTTTTATTTTTCTATAATATGAATAATTATTCTGAAGAGAATCTAAATCAATATATGCAACTTTTGAATTATCAGTGGAATTGGAAACTGTAGCAGATTTCAGTTGTGGAACAGTACTATTTTTATTGTTGTTAAAATGTAAATAATAAAGATATCCAACGAGTGCCAGTATAACCAAATTTAGAATTAGTAAAATATTTTTCATGCATTTTAGTTTAACTGGCAAGATAAAAAAAACGAATGGTTACATAGAAAAACCTTTTTGATTTAGGAAACGATTAACTAATTTACTGATTTGAAAAGATGCTGTAAAAGACGCCAGTAAACAAACAAATATCACAGTTTTCCATTTTTACTTTTACAGAAAATAAATAATTCATCTTTGTCTTTCGAAATGTTTCCCGGATTAAAAAAATTGATAAGTAAAAAAGGAATTAGGAAGTTTTATTTTTTTTTATAAAAATTGTAACCTTTTTAAAAGTTGCTCACTCTAATCCTATAAATAAACCAAATTATATCATGAAATTTTTAAAAATTTTTACAAAAGCAGCAATATGCGTTGCTGTTAGTACAGGTTTTCTTTCTTTGTCTGCAGATGCGCAGAAAACTACTAAACTTACAGATCCCGAAATTGCTTCTGTAGCTGTTACGGCGAATCAAATAGATATTGATTATGCAAAAATCGCTGAGAAGAAATCTCAGAATGCCGATGTAATAAAATTTGCACAAACCATGGCCAAAGACCATCAATCAGTAATTGATCAGGCCGTTGCGTTGGTTACAAAATTAGGCGTTACTCCTAAAACAAATGCAACTACCAAATCATTTCTTGCTGGTGCAGCTAAAACAAGGGCTATGCTGAATTCTAAAAAAGGAAATGCTTTCAACAAAGCTTACATTGACAACGAAGTAGCTTATCACAAAGCAGCTATTAACGAAGTTGAAACGGTATTAATACCAGATGCAACTAATGCAGAATTAAAGAGTTTGTTGCAGTCTGCAGTACCACTTTTTAAAGCCCATCTGGCTCATGCTGAAATGGTGCAAAAACAATTTTCAAAATGAGAAATTCATTAAGGGTTTTCAGAAACAGCGTGGTCTTTTTATGCACGCTGTTTCTTTTAAATGGCTGTTCATCTCCGGATAATAATAAAGCCAAAGATGAAACGGTTAAAGAAAAAACTTCACAAACAACAGATACTGTTGTGCTTAAGCAAATGCAATTTATCCCTGCAATATTAAATGTAAAGATCGGGGATACAGTCGTTTGGATTAACAAGGATTTAGTTGATCACGATATTACTTCTGACAAAGACAAAGCGTTTTATTCAGATACGCTTCATGTTGGAAAAATTTGGAAGATGGTAGTAAAAGATAGCGCTGCTTATCATTGTAGTATTCATCCAACGATGAAAGGTGAAATAGTGGTAAAATAAATTGATAACTTACAGATAGTTTTTTATAATAAACGTTTGAAAAATATTTAAACTTATAAAAATTGGAAACGCGATTTGAGCAATACACTGATTTGGAAATTATCCAAAAAATTAATAACGGCGAAGTGAAGTTGTTTGAGTTTTTAATTAGAAGATATAATCCCTTTCTTTATAGAATAGGCAGGACTTACCGATACAATCACCAGGATACGGAGGACCTGATGCAGGAAGCTTATATAAATGCATTTTTCAATTTAAAAAAGTTTGAAAACAGGTCTTCATTCAAAACATGGTTTACCAGAATTATGCTCAATCTGTGTTATCAAAAGAAACAAAAACTCAGTTTTAAAAATGAAATTATTGGAAATGATTTTCAAAATGAAAAATCAAATATCATGTTTCATCAATCAACAAACAACGAAAAAATTACGGTGAATAAAGAACTTGGACGTGTATTGGAAAATGCCATTCATGAAATACCCGAAGATTATCGGATCGTATTTACTTTGCGGGAATTAAACGGATTAAGCGTTGCAGAAACAGCTGAAACATTGAATATTACTGAAAGCAATGTGAAAGTAAGAGTGAATCGTGCAAAAAATATGTTGCAAAAGGAGATAAAAAAAATGTATTCACCTGAGGAAATTTTTGAATTCAATCTAATTTATTGCGATTGTATGGTAGAAAAGGTAATGGCGAAAATTAATGAAATTAAAAATGGCGAAAATGGACAGTAAAGATTCTTTATATAGCAATTTTAATGAAGTATGTCTTGCCGAAATCAATTCAGATTGTGCGGAACTTGTAACCAATAAATATTTCTTAAATGATGATGAAAAAATAAAATCAATTGCCAATCATTTTAAAGGAATCATGCAAACACTCGGGCTTGATTTAAATGATGATAGTTTAAAAGGAACTCCCGATCGGGTTGCAAAAATGTATGTAAAAGAAATTTTCAGTGGATTAAATCCAAACAATAAACCGGAAATAACTTTATTTGACAATAAATATCAGTATAACAAAATGCTGGTTGAGAAAGGCATTACTCTTTACTCTTATTGTGAACATCATTTTGTACCAATTATTGGAAAAGTTCATGTAGCCTACATTTCAAAAGGAAAAGTAATTGGATTGTCAAAAATCAACCGGCTTGTACAATATTATTCCAGGAGGCCTCAAGTTCAGGAACGGCTAACTGTTCAGATAGCTGAAGGATTAAAAAAAGCAATCGGAACAGAAGACGTAGCAGTGCTTATTGATGCGGTTCATCTTTGTGTGGCATCGCGCGGAATAAAAGATACAAACAGCAGCACGATCACTGCGAATTACTCAGGAAAATTTATCAATGAAGAAACTAAAAATGAATTTCTTGCTCTGGTAAAATGATTTTTGTATCGCAACGGATTTATGTAGATTTCACGTGACAGTAAACCGATAAATATCAGCAATTCTCATTTTCAATTTTTCTCCACTCTTTTACTACCGGAATACAATTCATACTCAAGCAGCCGGCAATCGATTTTACCTGTATAAAATTCAATTTTTCTTTTCGGCTTCAATCCGATCTTTTTGGCGAGATGGAGATTTCCGGTAAAAACATAACCTGAATATCCTTTACATTTTTTCTTCATGAAATCCCCGATTCGGGAATAAGTTTCTTCAAGTTCTATTTCATCTCCCATCCGCTCTCCATATTCCGGATTAAAGAAAACAATCCCGTTTTCATTTTCAGGAATATCTGATTCTGCAAAATCACAAACCTTAAATTTAATCAGATCCGAAAGCCCTGCAGCTCCTGCATTTATTTTAGAAATATTGATCGCATCTTCACTTATATCTGTCGCAATAATTTTTAATTGTGGAATAACTTTAATTTGATCTTGTAATTTTTGTTTTTCTTTTTCAAAAATTTCATCCTCAAACCCGACAATATGCATAAAGCCATAATTGTCGCGAAATAAGCCGGGGCGCCGATTCGTAGCCAACATAGTTGCTTCTATCGCTAACGTTGAAGAGCCACACATCGGATTGATAAAAGGAGTTTCGCGATTCCATTTTGTAGCCAATAAAGTGGCTGCGGCCAACGATTCAAGCATAGGAGCCATACCGGGTATTTTTCTGTATCCATGTTTGGATAAAGTTTCTCCTGATGTATCAATAAATATTTCTGCCTGATCATCTTTCCAAAATAAATTAATCACGGTTTTATTTAATTCCGAACCGGAATCGGGTCGCTCATTAAATTTACTTCTGAATCGATCTGCAATCGCATCTTTCACTTTCACGTTGGCAAATAATGAATTATTAATCGTCGCATTATCGACATTGCTGGTAATGGAAAAAAATCCATTTTTTTCTATTACAGATTCCCATTGAATTTGCGAAACTGTTTTGTATAGTTCATCGGCATTATTACATGAAAAAGATTTTAATGAATATAAAACCTGGCTGGCGCAACGAAGATTCAAATTTAAACGGACACAATCATTAAGAGTTCCATTTAATTCGATTCCTGTGGCAAAAACTCTTTTTATTTTGTATCCTAATTCGATTATTTCCATTTCAAGAAAACTCGACAATCGTTTGCTACACGTAACAATAATGTGACTGGGCTGGTTAAAAGATGACATGATGCAAACTTAATCTCTATTTAATTTAATAAATCAGGGAATAAAATTGCAAAATTAAAATAAGCAGAATTTGTTCGTTTACTGTAAAAAAATTTATTCCTCTTTTACTTTAATTGAAAGAAGCTAATCTCAATTTTAAAATTGCCTGGTGGGTATTTTTAATTATTGAATGAGTCATCGCTTTTACTCTGTGCATATGAATAATTCTCGCAGAATCTGGGATAATGTGCAATTCATTCATTAATGTACGAATAATCGCCTCATCCTCTATCTTAGCAATTTTACATGCTTTGAAGAAATCTTTATGCATTCCCATTGCGTCAAGCACTTGAGGAGAATTCTCATATTCAGGATAAGTTGAAAACTTTTTTACAAAATAAAAAGTCTTATCATTAATTTCTTTTGTGTAGGCTTTGTAAATATTTTCCATATTTCTTGTTTTTGAGGTTATCCAACTTGATAAAATAAATCTTTGTAAATGTGCAAAGGTTAAATCTCATAATAAAATACAATGCCACATTTTCGACTTTGTAAATCACAGAATTGAATATGGAATTTTCGCAATGGAAAAATGTGGGAATTTAAAAATTAAAAATTAAAAATTAAAAGCCACAATCTGTTGAAAAAAATCTACAAATGAATTTAAAAAAAATTTATAAAAAGATTTTTCTCTGATCAAAAAAAAAGGAAATTCAAAGGAGAGTTGGAAGAAGTGGTTTAATTCTTTCAGGAATTAAGATTAACTTTTTTCTATTTAAAAAGAAAAAACTTTGGTAAGCGTATGCAAAACTAAAACGCATTTTATTATTATGCAAACTTTTTACTAATTACTTTTTTATCAATCAAAAATTGTCAATACAAGGATTAAAGTATTTGCAAGATTGGCTTTCTCAACGAAATTTCATTTTGCTCTTTTAAACGTTTAAAAAAAGTTTTCATTCATTGGAAATAAATATGGCAAGTAAATTGAAAATGCAATGAGGAAAAAAGATTTATTGGTGGAAAATCAGAATTCAAAAATAAATTTGATTTTTTCTTTGGATTTGCGATTTTTAATATTTATGTTTGCTGAATAAGAACTTCTACGTCCAACCCGAAGAAAAAATCAATCTTAGCTTATTTACCCTGATCCCATTCCTACAAAGAATCTCCAATTATATTATAAGTGTATCAGTATCTAATAAACAAACGATACTACAAATTTAATTATGGCCAGATTTTTATCGATTTTATCGACTTTGTTTGCGGTTATTTTATTTACCTCTTGTGCAAACACAAAGAAAATTACTTACTTTAATAATGTAAGCGACGCTACGTTTGCTGCAACAACCGCACAAAAACCAATTCCTATAAAACCGAGTGATATTTTGAGTATAACTATCAGTAGTTTGAACACTGAAGCATCTGCTCCGTTTAATTTACAAAATAATAATGTGAGTAGAACAACAACTGTTACAGGAAGCAATGCTGAAGCAGGAGGTTACCTTGTAAACGCGGATGGAACGGTAGAATTACCGATCCTGGGAACTATCCAGGCCGCTGGATTGACTAAGGATCAATTAAAAGATAATATTATCAATCTTATTCTATCCAAAAAACTTTTGGTGAATCCGATTGTTGATATAAGATTTTTGAATTACGAAGTGACTGTGCTTGGGGAAGTTGCCCGGCCCACTGTCATTCCAGTTCCGAATGAAAAAATATCTTTATTAAAAGCATTGGGATTGGCGGGGGATCTAACTATTTACGGAAAAAGAGATAATGTCTTATTAATAAGAGAAGAAGACGGGAAAAAAATCACCAGGCATATAGATCTGAATTCAAGTAACTTTTTCAATTCACCCTATTATTATTTACAGCCAAATGATGTGATTTATGTGCAACCGAATGCGACAAAAGCAGCCACAGCAGGAAGGTCGCAACAATTTTTGCCAATTATATTCAGTGCTTTATCAGTAATAGCGATTGTTTTGGACAGAGTAATAAGAGTAAATTAATTTTAAAAAATGCAAATAAGCAGACATAGAGCCTTAGAGGAAAAACAGGACAATTTGATGCAACAAATTGCATCGAAATATGTTCCTTACTGGCCTCTTTTCCTGTTGGCGATATTCATTGCCATTGCAATTGCGTATACTTATATCCGTTATACTACACCAATTTATGAAGCAACTGCAACAGTTATAATAAAAGATGAGAAAAAGGGAAATGAAGAATCAAAATTAGTAGAATCGCTTGACCAGATTTCTTCAAAAAAAATAGTGGAAAATGAGATTGAAATAATCCAATCCAGGAAATTAATGGAGAATGTTATTACCTCTCTTGGACTTTATGCTCCTATTTATCAAAAAGGAGATGTTCATGATATGTTAGCATATACAAGTTCTCCTGTTTCAATAATTGCATTATTTCCTGATTCACTGCATTTTTTTAAACGAGTTAATCTTAATTATGATGATACTAATCATTTGGTTATTCTTAATCACAACTACAAATATCCACTTGATAGTTTCATAAGTTCTCCATTTGGAAGACTAAAATTTATTCCCAACAAGTATTTTAGTGCAGATACTTCCAGCAAACAATTGTATTTTTCTCTGGATAATCCGAAATCTGTTGTTTCCTCTTTCCTTCCGAACTTAAAAGCAGAGGCGGCAAGCAAATTATCATCTATTGTGGATTTGAGTTACAGGGATGTTGATCCCTTGCGGGCTGAAAATATTTTAAATACATTAATAGATGCTTACCAGGAATCTGCGAATGCGGAAAAAAATACGTTAGCAAGTAACACACTTTCCTTTGTGAATAACCGGTTGGCCATAGTCTCTCATGATCTTGATTCAATAGAAAAGAAAGTTCAACAATTTAAATCTGGCAACCAGGCGGTAGATATTAGTGCGCAAGGACAATTGTATTTACAAAATGTCAGTGCAAATAATCAAAAGCTCGGCGATGTTACTACACAAATTGCTGTTTTGGATAAAGTTGAAAATTTCGTAAAGTCAAATGCTGATAGTAAAGCAGGAATCGTCCCATCTACTTTAGGTGTGAGCGACCCAATGCTTAATCAATTAATAGACAAATTATATACTTCTGAGCTTGAATACGATAATTTAAAGAAAACAGTTGGAGAAAATAACCCGAGCCTGGTAGCTATAGCAGACAGGATTGATAAGATCAAACCAAGTATTTTAAGTAATATAAAAAGCCAGCAACAAAGCCTAAACGCAACTCGGGAAAATATAGCTTCAACTAACGGAGCCTACAACTCAGTCCTCCAGGCGGTACCTCAAAAAGAAAGAGCCCTCCTGGATATTAGCAGAGAACAACAAATAAAAAGCAATTTATACTCTTTTCTGCTTCAAAAAAGAGAGGAAAGTGAAATAGCCTACGCTTCTGCAGTCTCTAATAGCAGAGTAGTAGATTATGCACAATCCAAGCCTGATCCCGTAAGCCCAAAGAAAACATTAATCTACATTATTTCAACTGTTTTATTTTTGGGAATCTGTGGAGCTTTTATTTTTATAAAAGAATATCTTACCGGGAAAGTGCTTTATCGTCAGGAAATAGAATCACTTACTTCCATACCAATTATTGGAGAAGTTGCTTTTAATAAATCAAAAGATAAAATTGTTATAGAAAAAGGGACCAGAAGTTTTGTAGCTGAAGAATTTAGGAAACTGAGAATTTCTTTATCTTTTTTAGGAATTGATTCTTCACACAAAAAAATACTTCTTACGTCCAGTATTTCAGGAGAAGGTAAGAGCTTTATCTCGGCAAATTTGGCCGTAAGCCTTGCCATGACCGGCAAAAAAGTTGTTCTTGTTGATATGGATCTCAATAATCCAACAATTGATAAAATCTTAAATATAAATCGTGAAGAGGGAGTTACGGAATTTTTAGAAGGAGAAAAATATCCGGAAGAAATTATTAAGCATGTTGATTCCCATGAAAATTTATTTTTTATCTCTGCGGGAGGAGTTCTTCCGGAAAATCCGTCTGAACTTCTATCTAATGGAAAAGTGAGTGAATTAATTAATTACCTGGACAATATTTTTGATTATGTAATTATTGATACTTCCCCAATGGTATTGGTGACGGATGGGTATTTACTCACAGGATTATGCGATGCTACTTTATACATAATCAGGCACCATTATACACCAAAGATGCTTATAAAAAGAATTGACGAAAATATCCATATTAATCCTATTAACAATCCAGCTATTATTTTCAACGGTGTTAAAATGAGGGGCTTCTTCAAAAACAATTATGGCTATGGCTATGATTATGTTTATGGAAACAAAGACCGGAAAAAGACCGAAAAGAAACCAATAGCTAAATATTAAAATCCCGATCTAATGAAATACTTTCAATCTCAATGCGTTAAGTTGTAACTGAGGGCGGCGAAGCCATGTTCTTCTTATAGTGTTTAACATCATTCCTTTGAATTGCTGCAAATTTAAATTTTTAAAAAAAAAATTATGCAGAAGAATTGGTACATGGTTTACACAAAACCAAAATGGGAAAAGAAAGTGTCCGCTACACTTACAAAAAGAAAAATTGAGAACTTTTCCCCTGTTAATAATAAACAGATAACTTACTTTAGAAAAATTAAGATTCAACAAGAACCATTATTTGAGTCTTACGTTTTTGTAAATTTAATGGAAAATGAAATTTCCAAAATCAAAACGATCGACGGAGTTGTAAACCTTATTTATTGGAAAGGTAAGCCAGCGATGGTGCAACCTGAAGAAATAGAAATAATAAAAGAATTTACTGCCGATCATCAGAACATCGAGTTACAAAAAACGAGAGTAAATCTAAATGATGTGGCAAAAGTTATTGATGGTGCCAGGTATTCAATGGATGGAAATATTTTAACAGTTAAAAATACAACGGCGAAAGTGAATTTGCCATCAATCGGATTTACACTCTGCGCAAAAGTAGAAACAGGAATTCCATTGCACAGAGCTACCTCTTTCGGAGAAAAAGATTTAATGTTACAATCATGAAGCCTGATAGTTACTTAGGCTTTTATAATCAAGAGATTTTCTACAACTAATATCGAAAACACTCTCACATAGGAATGGATCCCTTACCCCAAATTTTAACGACTACAAATAACCTACATTTTGTGGCTCAATTGATCATTCCAAAATCATAGTTTTGAAATATGAAGTCAGCATTAATCACTGGTATTACCGGGCAGGACGGGGCATACCTTGCCGAGCTGCTTTTATCAAAAGGGTACACGGTTCATGGAGTTAAAAGGAGGTCATCGTTAATTAATACCTATCGCATTGATCATTTGTACGTAGATCCTCATGAGAATCATGCAAATTTTCAACTGCATTATGGGGATATGACAGATAGTACCAATCTTATCCGAATTATTCAGGAAACTCAACCGGATGAGATATATAACCTTGCTGCCATGAGCCATGTAAAGGTTAGTTTTGATAATCCTGAATATACTGCAAACGCAGATGGGATAGGCACTTTGCGGCTTTTAGAAGCGATCCGAATATTAAAATTAGAAAATAAAACAAGGATTTACCAGGCTTCAACCTCGGAATTGTTTGGATTAGTTCGGGAAGTTCCACAAAATGAAACAACTCCTTTTTATCCAAGAAGTCCCTACGGAGTAGCAAAATTATATGCTTATTGGATTATGGTAAATTACAGGGAAGCATATAATATGTTTGCTTGTAATGGAATTCTTTTTAACCATGAAAGCCCTTTGCGCGGTGAGACCTTTGTAACAAGGAAAATTACCAGGGCAGTAGCAGCAATAGCAGAAGGTCTGCAAGACACTTTATTTCTGGGAAATCTAAACGCGCAAAGAGATTGGGGACATGCGAAAGACTATGTTGATGCGATGTGGAGAATTTTGCAACAAGACTGCGCTGAAGATTATGTTATAGCAACCGGAATAACAACTACGGTCAGGGATTTTGCCAAAATGGCTTTTGCTGAAGCTGGGATTGAAGTTATTTTTGAAGGTGAAGGAAAAGAGGAAAAAGGAGTTGTGAAATGTTGTAATAATAGGAAGTATCAACTACCCACAGGAAAGAAAATAGTAGCTATTGATCCCAATTATTTTCGTCCTACAGAAGTAGATTTATTAATCGGTGATGCTAGAAAGGCAAAAGAAAAATTGGGATGGGAACCGAAATATACGTTGCTTGAAATGATAAAAGAAATGGTAACAAGTGATTTAGAAACGTATAGGATGAGTTTGGAGAGAAAGTATTTTATGTGATAAAGGGGCGTAAAAAATCATTAAAAGGAGGGTAAAGGTTGGGGAAAAATACTTTAAAAATAGCATTGAAAGAAAAGTTAGAACCTGTTCTAACTTTTATTAATAATAAAATAAATAAAGGACAGGCCAGAAGTGTAAAAGCAAAGAAAAATATAATCGCCACATTCATGTTAAGGGGTATTGGCATTGCAATTAGTATCATATTGGTTCCAATAGCTATTAATTATGTGAATGTTTCCCAATATGGAGTTTGGCTTACTATTAGTTCTATTGTTGTTTGGTTTAGTTTTTTTGATATTGGGCTTACGCAAGGATTACGAAATAAATTAGCGGAAGCAATCGCAAAAGGAGATACTGAACTTGCTCAAATTTATGTAAGCACCACCTATGCTATTCTAACTATTATTTGTACTACCCTATGGGTAGTATTTTTATTTGTAAACCGTTTTTTAGATTGGTCACAAATCCTACATATTCCTCAGAATTTGCGTGCAGAAGTGTCCATTCTCGCAATAATTGTCTTTACCTATTTTTGTTTACAATTTGTTTTAAGGATTATCACTACCATTCTAATTGCAGATCAGCAACCGGCAATTGATTCAGTCATAAGTGTTTCTGGACAGGTACTTTCTCTAATTTTCATATTTATTCTGATCAAAACCACATCTGGCTCACTGATTAAATTAGGAACCGTTTTTTGTATTTCTCCAATTATCATATATACAATTGCTACATTTTTTTTCTTCAAAGGCCCGTATAATAAGTATCGACCGAGACTTTCAAAAATCAAATTTTCATATTCAAAAGGACTACTAAGTTTAGGAATAATTTTTTTTATTATCCAGGTCGCGGGTATTGTTCAGTATCAAACGGCAAATATTATAATTGCACGAAATTTTACCAGCGCAGATGTAACGGGTTATAACATCGTTTTTAAATATTTTGGAATGCTGGATATGGTTTTTGTAATATTTGTAGCTCCTTTTTGGTCAGCTTCTACTGAAGCTTATCTTAAAAATGATATACAATGGATTAAAAAGGGAATTAAAAAATACAATCAGTTAAACTTACTGTTATTTATCATTGGTGGCATTATGTTGTATTTTTCTCATGAAATATATGATTTATGGTTGGGAAAAGGAAAAGTAGATATCAGTTTTTCTCTTTCCTTTTGGGGATTTGTGTATTTTATGATGACAACATTCGTAGCCACCTATGTATCGTTTTTAAATGGAATTAATGCTTTGCGTATCCAATTTATTGCTTGCATTATAAGTCCGTTTATTTATATTGGTATGGCACTTTTATTAATCAAGTATTATAATATGGGAACTTATTCACTATTTATAGCAGCAATACTTTCCAATTTTAATGGACTTATCCTAGCTCCGATTCAATATCACATGATCGTTAATAAAAAGAAAAAAGGAATTTGGATCAAATAATTGGCTATGAAAATTTTATATGACCATCAAATGTTTTTAAATCAAAAATATGGAGGAATTACGAAATATTTCTGTGAATTAATTAAAAATATGCCTTCAGAGAATCAATATAAATTATCAGTCCTTTTTGCAGATAACCAACATTTGAAAGATGAAAAGGAACTTTTAAAAAAGATCAATTTTACTTTACCAAAAATGAACTTCAGAGGAAAGAGATTTTTAAAAAGAAACTTTTATAATATTAATAAGCTCTATTCAAAGTATATGATTTCATTGAATAACTTTGATTTACTACATCCCACATATTATGACCCTTATTTTTTAAAAGATCTTAAAAAGCCCTTTATTATTACTGTTCATGATTTAATTGAATTTAAATTTAAAGAACTATACCGGCATAACCCAATGATGCAGGAAATGGAAGAAATAATTAGAAAAGCCAACCGCATTATTTCTATAAGCGCAAATACTAAAAAAGATCTTATTCAACTTTTTGATTTAGATCCCCAAAAAATTGATGTTATTCATCATGGATTTAATATCCCTGTGGTGAAAAAAAAATTAAATTTATTTGGCTCATATATACTTTTTGTAGGAAGAAGAGAAGGCTATAAAAATTTTGAACTTTTTGTGAAATCGATTAGCAATTTATTAAAAGAAGAAGAGGATTTAAAGTTGATCTGCGTTGGCGAACCTTTCGATAAAGAAGAGATTGTGGCTCTAAAAAATCTGAATGTTTACAAAAAATGTTTGGCACTTGGAGTAAATGAAAACGAGCTCAATCAATTGTATTCAAATGCTTTGGTTTTTGTATACCCTACTTTATATGAAGGATTTGGAATGCCCATTTTAGAAGCATTCGCAAACAATTGCCCAGTGTGTCTTAGCAACACAAGTTCTTTACCTGAAATTGCGGGAGATGCCGGTGTTTATTTTGATCCCTATGATGAAAACTCGATCCTAAGTGCCATCAGTAAGGTATTTTATGACAAAAAATTTTCCAAAGAAATAATCGAGGCAGGAAGGAAACGATTGTTAGATTTCTCATGGAAGAAATGTGCATTGGAAACTGAAATATCTTATCAGAAAGCAATATATATTTAATTTTCAAAGGTTATTTTATTATACCATTTTGATTTATAGTAAACCAATAAATATTAAAGAAAGTGATTTTGCAAATTTTCACTTGAGTAATAATATAGATCTTTCAGTATATCAAACAAGAGCACTCAATATATTTTGGGCTGGCTTTTTAATCTATATTTTGGGTTATGTATTAGGAACCACTGAAAGCGTTAACCCAAAAATTTGCCAGTTAATACAAAGTATTGGAATTGTATTATTCTTACCACCCAGCTTTTATTTAGTAAAAGCAAAAATTGAAAATAACTATTTAAAAATCCTTTTCATTATTTATAGTATTTATATTTTAACTGTCGTTTTCAGGGGGATAACCTTCAGGTACGATTCCTTAAAATATTTGCTTTTTAATGCCGATTATGGGCTATTCCTATATTTTGTACCATACATACTTTTATTTCCGAAGAAATTACTCTTCTATAAAAAATTATTTGATGTTATTATAATATTCGGAGTATGTTTTATTCTATTTGATATTGTTTTTATCAAAAAATTACTTTACCAATCTTCAGATACACAAGATTTCATTGAATATTTTTCAAAAATATTAAGTATTACATGTGGATTTTTGTTGCTTACTTATAAATATCATTCAAAAAAACGAGTGATTTTTTCAGCTGCTGTAATGATGATCTCGCTTTTAATTTCCGTATATCAAGCCAGAAGAGGATTAACTTTTATTTTTTCCAGTATTTTAGCTTTCTCCTTTTTGATATTTTTATTCAACACAAAGTGGAAGATTCTAGTTGTCTATTTATTTATATTAGCTACTACGTTGGGTTTCTTTTATGCAGGCAATATGT